>JBAXYC010000001.1:0-27710 GCA_037127615.1 bacterium
CAATAGCTCAGTCTCGCGACCATGATGCTCGCCCAGAAAAAAAGAGTATTTTCAATTCCCTACCTACTCAAAATGAACCTGCACCTGCGAAAGAAATAAAAGAAGAAAAGAAAATAGATACTGATGACGATGACTGGGGTGCTATTCCTGCCTTTCTCCGACGCTCAAAAATTAAGTAAATCTGTTACAATAAATAAATGATGTACGATCTCGCAATCATCGGCGGCGGACCTGCAGGAGTAGCTGCGGGTGTGTACGCGTCTCGCAAGCGTCTCAAAACCGTTCTTATTACAAAAGATTTCGGTGGCCAGAGTATCGACTCGCTCGGTATTGAAAACTGGATTGGTACGGTAAATATCCCTGGCGCACAGCTTGCCAAAGATCTCGAAATGCACCTTCGGGCGTATGCTACTGATGCGAAAACTGGCAAGGTCATCGTCGATATAAAAACCGGCGAGCTTTGTCAGCTCATCACAAAAACTGCTGCAGGATTTTCTATAACAACAAATAAAGGCTCATACGAAGCACGCACCGTCCTCATGACAGCTGGTAGTCACCGCCGCAAGCTCGCTATTCCTGGGGCAGACACATTCGAACACAAAGGCCTTACGTACTGCGCGTCATGTGACGGCCCTCTTTTTACAGGACAGGATGTCGTAGTGGTCGGAGGTGGTAATGCCGGCTTCGAAAGTGCAGCTCAACTCCTCGCGTACTGCAAGACAGTCACCCTACTGAACCGTAGCGCAAACCTCCGCGCTGATCCGAGCACGATCGCATCAGTCACGGCAGCACCAAACATGAAAGTCGTGCTCAATGCTGTGCCAAAAGAAATAAAGGGTGATAAATTTGTAAATGCGATTGTCTACACTGTTGACGGAAAAGATATGGAGCTCCCTGTAGCTGGTATTTTTGTTGAGATCGGTGCATTACCTACTACCGAGTTTGCTAAAGGCCTCGTCACTCTCGATGACTATGATCGCGTCATTGTCGATCCTCGCACACAGCGTACATCTGTCGACGGTATATGGGCAGCCGGTGACTGCACTGACGGACTTTATCACCAGAACAACATCGCTGCTGGCGACTCCGTAAAGGCGCTTGAGGATATCTATATTTGGATAAAGAAAAACACGAAATAATCTATCTGCCGCTACATTTTCCCCACAAGCCAAGCTTTGCTTTTTGTGCAATCAACTGATCAGCCTTAAACTCTTTTTGGTATTTATACGGTTCACGAGAAAATGTATATTCGCGAGCAAAACCGTTTTGGATCATGTATTCATTATATAAACTTCCGTCTAGTAGACGAACATACGCTAACACACGGCCATATTTTTCATAATCACCTTTTAAAGGATCTCGCTCAACATACACACTGGTACTAGCGAGAAGCTCTTTTGCCTTTGCAGACGCCTCGGGACCATAACACTGTACTGGCTTTCGTGGATCGACCGTCTCAGGTGTATCCATACCGATGAGGCGTACCGTGACATCATGACCTGCTGCTTCAGCGGGATCTGGAACGTGCGCGACAATCGTATCACCATCGACTATATGTACCACTGGATACAACACACCACCCTGAACAAGCTCAGCGTATTGCCATTTGCTTTGTGGCCAAAATGCACCTGCTGTCTTGTGCGGCGGACTACTCATTTGCAATAAAAAGTACGCGACACACGCCATTGCCGCAACTAACAATATAACCATAATAATAAATCTACTACGCCCGACTCGAACAATTATTTTTTTGATATTCATATGCCCACATCATAAAATAACAGTGATAAAGTTTTCGTAAAGATTTGTTAAAATTTTGATAAAATCAAGAGTTCAGCAACAAAAAGCCATTTTTGGCAAAAGCACCTAAAAACCCCATATTGTAAGCCATGCATTTGATTGACAGGTACGACTAAAAGTGCTATAATACCAGCAGTGGATTGCAACAGAATCCTTGTCAATTTAATTAACAGTCAAAAAAATCGAGCTTTAAAAAGCTCACAACTAAAAAGGCCAACATGATAACAGTCATCTGTATGGATGGCCTTGGTGGCCGTCCGGAAGTAACGTTCGCAAGTCTCAAAAAGGCTCTCGAACTTGAAGGACATAAAGTTGTTCTCGTCAACGTTGAAGGAATTCAAACCGACGGAGATCGTGAACAACGTGTGCTCAACGCATTCTACGTCGAAAAAGCACTCGGAGAAAATGAACAAAAAGAAGATCGAAAAATCTTTCTCCTTGGACACTCAGCGGGTGGCGGGGCTGTTCGAAAAGCCGCGGAAAGACTGAGTGGTGACAAAGCCCTGAGTGGCATAATCGTCGGATCTCAGTCAATGCCACGTTTCGTGCCATTCATGACACGACAGCTCTTCATGAGTATGCTCGGCCAGTTCCACAACCTAGTGTTGGGGCGTCCGATAAATACCACAGCTGCTCAATACAAACGCTTGATTGAGCCCATGCCTGAGACCCAAAAACGGGTAGCGATACAGGAGCGTCAAACGATAGCTGGCCGCGAAGCGCGTAAACTCGCCTTCTATCCGGACAGTCTAAAGGACTATGCTTGTCCAACTCTCTACATCTGGGGGTCAAAAGATCAATGGATCTCGGCAAGTGCACACCGGAAATTGTATTTGATGCTCAAAAAGTGTAACGCATCAACAACCACAGCACTTGAGGTTGAGGACTCAGGTCACGACACCTTAGCTTCTAAAAAAGGCGGCTGGGTGATCGAAAAAATTATAGATTGGGTAGCTAAACAGTAGAAGCCGCATGGACATTGTTCGTGTGGCTTCTTTTTTATTTAAATAAGCCTCCCCTCTACCACCTCCACGGCATATATTGTTGCCACCATGGGTATGTGACGGGATACGGCGTATAGACGGGCTGCGGCTGGTAGAGTACATTTACATAGAGGCGCGCGCAGGTGCCGCCATATTGGCAAATACTGATACTTGTTGAGCCGGGGTTATTTGCGTGGATATAGATGAGATTTCCATTCACGCTGACGTTTGCGATAAATGGGTTTGAATTACTAGAAATATAATAGCCTCCATTATAGCCATAGTTGTTGTCATAATATGTATTACTAGAAATAGTCACCGTGCTGTTTTGGCCGACAGGAAGATTGAGACTGGTCTGACTGAGATAAATCTGAGGTGGTATATAGTACTGATACGGAGGCGTGTACACGGGTGGTGTTGGATACGTGATGATCGGGTACGGATTTTGATATGAATAGTACGATGGCCATGCGACCGGCGGCGAATTTACACCATACGCAAATGAAACGACGACGAATGAGCCGCCGGGGATACCATACTGCGTCGTAGGAACTGTCGTCGTAAAATAGCCGCTACCGTCAGTCGTGCCGATCACCGAGACGAAAATCATTTGATTGTACTGGTTGTAGTAATAGAGCTGGATTGGAGCGAATGCAGGTCCAGCCACTGAGATCTGAACTGAACCAGTATTGAGCGGCGCCAGCGTCAACATTGGATTGGCAGACGCGTGGACATGAGAAATTGCCGCCATCCCAAAAAGGGACAGAAATGCCAAAAACATTACGTATTGTCGGGCTTTTTTTATCATATAATTGTGAGAATTAGACTACCTTTCCCTATTTTCCCCTATTATATCCCCGGGTAGATTTTTAGCAACAACTAAAACAGTTGGGCAATTGCCAGCGCAATACGACGCTATGATACTAGATATTACACCAAATTGGAGATTTTATTTCACTATCAAACGATGCAACGATAGCTATTTTTCAATAAGATACACCATCATTCGACTATCAAAAATATAGCTGCCTCCAGTGAGATGTTTGCCCACTGATGTTTCATTGAGTTTCATATATTCTATTTTTTGTGCCTCATCAAGTAAATTGAACGTCGAGTGCGATTGAATATACCCAAGTATCTCCTCTTTTGAATACGTGTCCGCAAAATCAAACTCTTCATCATCTACCTTAGTAAACCCTACCCTTAAAAAAATAGCGTCACTTAATTTTTCTTTATTTGCACTAGGTATATCTGTAATAAATTTCTTTAAATTCTCATATGCAAAGCTTGGCAAATAATTTTTTGATTTACCATTTCCATTTTTCCAAAAGACGCAAAGCTTTCCATTTGGCTTTAGGACCCTGTATATCTCCTTTCCTGCACGGTCATAATCAAACCAATGATAGGCAGACGCGACCGTAACCAAATCAAAAGAACTATCATCAAATGGTAGCTTCTCCCCCGAAGCAACAACAAAAGTCGTATTCATTACGGCCCTTTCCCGAGCTGCCTCGACCATACTTTCTTCTCTATCTGTACCTACAACACTGTCATAGTATTGTGCTAAATGATTCGTCGCTATACCCGTGCCACACCCAAGATCGAGCACCTTTGCTGACGCATCTGGACAAAACCCTTGTATCAAATCATAGGTTTTTTCAGGATAATCACGTCTATATTTTTTATAGGCATGTATAACATTCGAGAAGTTATTTCGCACACGTGGTTGATGTATTTCTTTCATAGAATATACTACACTGTTTTGTCGATGTGACCCTACAGAGAGTCGAACTCTGCTTAACGGATTGAAAACCCGCTGTCCTAACCGATAGACGATAGGGCCAAACTGCGCTATTACCTAGGAAAGACTAGGAGGATACCGCGTGCACACTATATCATTTTTTGCGAAAATGGCAAAAAGTGGTAAGGTAATGTGGCAGCAACACTGGAAAGGTGGCAGAGTGGTCGAATGTACTTGTTTCGAAAACAAGCAGGGGCGCAAGCTCCTCGGGGGTTCGAATCCCCCCCTTTCCGCATTGACAACTTAGTATCGGTGTGTCCTTATTGCTCTAGAGCAAAGTGCGACCCACATGCCTTACTTAGTTTCCAAAACAACACCGTTATTACGGTGTTGTTTTGTATTTGTATAATTATGTAATGAATCTTGATATTGCGGTTAAAACAATTAATTCACTTCTAGAAAAAGAACAACCTAAAACATTTAGTAGTTCATGGGTCTCTGCTCACTCTCCCTCTGTATACCAGTTCATCCGTACAAACTTTAGAACTGAAAATAATCACGTGGATTGGGATAGGTTCACATACGGACTTGAGAGAAAATATCTCAAACGCTGGACTCATTACAAACGCAAACCTGCTAAATCGTACGAGAATCAAGTTGAAGTCGATCTCATACTTACAAAGTACCACGACAAAATATATACGTTTGTTGCACCTGTGGATGATACAGACCGAGAAATCCGTAATCGTATAATAATTGCTTTCGTCCGTATTGCACAGAAAGGCAATACTCTTGCTCAGCAAGAGTTGGTCAAATGGATGAGGTACATTGTCGATGACTGGATTGAAAAATATTACCCCTTATTCAAATGGAAAGGATATGGAGAAGACATTGATGAAAAAATACGAGGATGTATACGTGGATACAAATACACAGGCTCATTTGTTGGCTATCTATTCAAAACTCTTCAATATTCAGCACGAGGTATGAGATACCTTCAAGCGTGGTCGCTTGATGATCCTGTCGGTGAAGATGGTGCAACTAAGGTGGATTTCGTCACGCAGGATATGGAGACTGGAGAGGTTAAGTTATTCGGTCGCTAGCCTCTATTCCTCCTTCAGCAGTGTCAACGTCTTATCCTTGTACACAATCCTCGATCGCAGATTCGCCAGTAGCTCTCGTTTCTCATTTACCGTGCCTTCCTTCAGAATATACTTCGCATAGTTACGTATATCCATATCGTTTCTCGCTGTAGCTTTATCTTTGGTACCGAGTACTGATCTCTGGAATATATTGAATCTCGCAATTTCGTCTTCCAGTCTCTGTCTCATGCCCAATTCATTCAAATTCACCTGATCTAGTATTTTTAGTAGCTCAGTTATTAAATCTTCCTCTCGAATATATTTGTTCTTGCAGTTTCGGTCTCTTGCTCGTGAGCAGGAGTAGTAGATGTATCTGTTTGATCCACCACCCTTGAGTTGTTTCCATTTTTCTTCCGCTGATATGCCTGATCCGCAGTATCCACAAGTGAACAGCTTGGTGAAGGAGAATTCTTTTGTCTCTCGCACGATCTGGTCTCGTTTCAGATGTGCTTGAGCTTTTTCATATAGCTCTTGGGTTACTATTGGCGTATGCTTGCCTTGATACCAGTTGCCACTCTCTCGTGGATACTCGAATGGTCCGTAATATATTGGGTTGTCTAATATTTTGTATATACCACTTAATGTCAGTGGCTTATTGCCCCTCGTGTGGAAGTTCAACTCAAACTTGAGCCAGTTGTACACCTTTCTTCCGCTCCATTGCTCGTATGCCACTTTCTCGAATATCTTCTTTATCGTCGGTGCTCGCAGTGGATCTATCGCTATCTGACACTTCTTGTCCATCAGTTTTTGATTCAGGTATCCGAGTGGTGCCACCCCAGGCCAGAGTCCCATCTCCACCCTAGTTCGTAGTCCTCGCTTTACATTGATACCTCGATTGTCGTTCTCAAGCTTCGCCTGACTGCCTAATATCATGAGCATGAACTTCTCATTCGGGTTGTTGGTGAATCTCTGTCCGAATGTGCGTATCTCGACCAGATGCTTCTGATCCATCAAGTCCACGATTCTTCCAAGGTCACCTGCGTTTCTCGATATGCGGTCTGGTGCCCATGTCAGTATTCCATTGAACTTGCCACTCCGTATCTCTTCGATTATCTCGTTGAAGATGGGACGTTGCCCAGTATCCTTCGCAGAGTGGCTTTCTCTCTTGATTTCCGCTATCTCAAGCCCCTCACGTTCCGCCAACTGGATCATCTCCTTGATCTGACTGTCGATTGAAAGGACTTGTCTTTCCTCTGACTCTGTCGACTTTCTCGCATAGAGGCAGTATTTCATCTTTATGGGGACCACTACTTTGGCCGTAGTCCCTAATGGCGCTTGTGTTGTTGCGTTTGTCATACAACACAAAGAATGACGCAATACCCCTCAGGAGTCCAGAGCGCCCTGAGTGGTAGATGTTGGTAACTTTAATCATTGAAAACATCGAATTAAAAAGTTTAATATAATTTCTCGGTTGTGTTGACAAACTCTATATATAATGTTTATATGTAGAATAGTACAGATCCTTAAAAATGGTGGTTAAAAGTAGCCTTAAAGGCACAAACGGTTTGCGTTTTTAAGGCTACTCATAACCTCAAAAAAAGAAAGGATAATATAATGATTATTACACTAAAAAAACAACACGACTTGAAAGAACTTATCGAAATCGGATGTCAGGTCAAGTATTCTCTGGATCATTGTCGTTTTCCTGTGGGCAAGATTGAAGTCCCGACGGAAATTCACCTACTTCCCATTCCGGATGATTGGGATTGTGATAATACAGGTTGGGCACCATCTGGTTTCGAATCACTTCAATTATCGGCACTTATTGCTGTCGGAATTGAATATCCTGAACTCCAAAAACAGTTTACTATTACTGCTACTGGAGCCGTCGATGACTGTTCAACTGTCTCATTTCCGGGGTATGCATACCTTGGGGTTGATGATACGGGAAGACCAGTCATCGGTATTGATGGTATCGGCTTCGTCCCATTTTGTTTGCGAAACAGTAAGGGCTGCGAATTTAAGCTCTTCGGGCTTTTTCGCAAAATCGAGCATGATTGTGGTCTCTGATAGTAAGTTTCTAGATCACCCCTTTTACACACCGCATGGTTCGCCCAGCGGTGTTTTTTTAGTTTGAAATAAATATTTTTTTATGGTATTTTTATATTCATGGAAAAAGAAACTATACCTACTCCACCATTATCAGATGTGCCAACAGAACCAAAGGCCGAAGAACACAAAGAAAAAGCTGGCTTCGATGTTCGTATTGTTGATTTCAAACTCGTACACAATCAGAAACAAGAAGACTTCGATGCTTTTGTGAACATAATTGACCCACAGGACGGCCAAGTAATTCTTGACGGTATGGACGGTTATGGAGCTGCAGCAAAAGAGATTTTGACTACTGCTTCACAAAAAGGTGTCAAACCAGAGATATACACTCTTGATGAAAGTGCTGTGCAAGTAGAAAAAGCGAAGAAAAATGTGCCAGATATTGATGAGAAACATATCATCAAGGCAGACATGAGGGAAACACCATTTAGTAATAACTTTTTTGATACGGTAGTTATAAAAATGGGTATTCATGAAGTTCCAAAAGAAGAACAGCAAAAAATCGTAAATGAGGTATACAGAATTTTGAAAGAAAATGGCAAGTTCGTAACTTGGGATTTGTCTCTATCAGACCGAGAGACTCAAGTTATTTTTCAAGACATTATAAGAAAAAAGGACGAGTTAGCAGGTTTCGATAAGCTCGTAGAGAGTCGTTATTTTCCTCGACGAGATGAGCTTCTTGCTCTCTTTGAAAAAGCAGGTTTTCAAAATGTTTCTGTGGCACACAAAATTGACGCAAAGCTCTCTTTGCGAGTTCGAGAGTCAGAGCTTGTATCAAAAGAAAGAAGTCAAATTATGAAAGAAAGAGGTGTTGTAACACCAGAAGAAGAAACGCAACTTGCCGAGCTTGGGAAGAAGAAATGTGATGAGCTTGTTGTTTTTGCAAAGACTTATATGAAAGACGTACCAGATGAAGTAAAAAAGAGGATGAATTATATTGAAACTGAAAACGATATACGATTTGAACCTAACAAAGAAGTCATCGTCGGTTACAAAAAATAATTTTTAGTAAGTTTCTATATCCCAATCTCTGGGTATCGCATTTCCTCCTCTTCCTCAATCGGATAATTGTTGTTTCTTTTCTCGTATACGAACGTCATTGCGATAGCATCAGGAATTGAAATATCAACACCATCTTCTCGCAATGTCTCTTTGTCGATAATCTGCATATTGTTGTCACGCTCTTTCCATGTAATATAGAGAAGATCATCAAAGCGTGGTCGGTTGAATAGTTTACCACCGCCTCGAAGCCACTTCGCTAACTTTCCAAAACTGGCTGCGTACAAATCTTCATAGTGTCCATCGTTACTAAACATATATTTTCTCGTAACATCAAGCCCGTATCTCTGGCGATTCTCATATTTGTCGAGAATGAATTTACCTTCAGCATATTTTCTTACAAGCTTGCATAGCTCAACTCCGTTACCGCTATCATCTATGAATATATTCTGATCTGAAAGTGGCACTTCATATTTCTGTGCCAGTTCAACTACTTTTCTTGCCACTACATCTGGATCAGTTACCATCTCGTAATACAAAAGTTCTGCTCCATTTTCAGTTCGAAGTACGATGGTCGAGTGAGTTCTTCGTGTATCTGCTAGTATAACTCCGAGCATGCCTTCTCCACGAAGAGAAATCTTTTCATGATAGCTGTCATTGAGCAACTTCTCATCAAAGAGAGGAAAATATCCCTTGTTGATTCTCGAGTCTTGCTCAATGACACTGAGTACCAATATACCCAGAGCATCACAGAGGTCATCGTGTGTTTCACTTCCGAATCCAAGGAGTTGAGTGATTAATTTCTCAGCACCTTTTCGTGGAAATACCACTGTGCCAGATTGAATGTGATTTGACACTAGTGATAGCCTCGCTCGTTTGTCTGATCCACCAGTCTTCCATTCCTTGGCAGGATATCCATCAGAGCGTAATTGATCAACGATGGCTTTTTGGTATGCAACCGACTCAATCCACATAGATACAGGAACTCTGTTACCGAGAGTGGTAGAGAGTATTTTTACCCTTGATATGGTTTCAGTGAAGTCTAGTTGTTCATTTATGGGATTTGGTAATACATATATCTTTAAATTCTTCTTTCTTCCATAAATATTTCCTAATACTATGGCAGTCGAGTCGTTATCACTTTTCTGTCCGATAGCAGGATCTACTCCCATACCTGCATAGCGGAGATTGTCATTCGTTGGTAGCTCATCGTAATACTGTATCCATTCTTGACGTATTAGCTGGGCGTCATCAGAAACAATATTGAGCATGTACTCACGCTCCCATGCTTGGAGGCTTGGTACTGATTTTCGCAGGGTATCGATATCGCTCTGTAGGGGAAACTTCTCAGACCACATGGCAGTATCGTCAGCTTTGAGAAATGGATACTTTTTGGTGACTCCATTCATTCGACCCTCGATGATTGCAGTTTTGAGCTTTGTGATTAATGAATCGTGATGAAGCGCAGTTCCAATGACCACAAGTCTCGTATCCTTGTCTCCAAGGGGTATTACGTCACCTGTAAGCCACTTGAACATCTTGTTACGGCTTTCCTGGGTCTTTACGATATCCAAGTCTTCTAGGTCGTCACAGATTATTAAGTCTGGTCTGTGAGCACCATGCTTGATACCACGAATTGAGCTTTCAATTGATGCTACGGTAATTCGTGCTCCATATTTTGGAAGCACAATACTTGTTACTCTCCATTCATCATCTGGTTCCTCGAATGGTCCTAGGTCTGAACGCAAAAGTCCGTTTGATTCCAACTCTATTTTTATATTCGCTAGATACTGCCTTGCCTGAGATTCAGTCTTTGCAATCATGAGGACAAACTTCTTTTGCTGGACTCCCAGTATCGACCAGATGGCATATGAAGTACCCATGATCGTAGTTTTTCCCGATCCTCGAAAGGCTTCGATCACTACTGTTTTATCTTTCTCGTCTTCAGTGACTTCAAACAACTCTTCCTGAAATCGTGCCGTCTTGTATTTTACATAGTGAGCAAAGTACACATGGAAAAACCAGTGATGACAGGCTTTGGTCAGCTCACGTCGAATACGCTGATCTTTGACGATCAGATCAATCTTTTCTTTTTGCATTTCAATATCATGATCATGCATGTTTTTCCTTTATACCTAATGCCTCTCTCACCAACGCTTCCTGCTCGGGAGTCATAGGATCTTCAGCTTCGATTTTTGTTCTCACCTCAAGTTTGTTTCCATATTTCGGATGGTGCTGGCGGAGCCACAATTGCACAGCAGAGAAATTCTTTTCTTTGATGAGAGTGATGAGCTGTGACTCACTCAAATCATTGATCATTTCTTCACCCTCGTTCATAGCTTCTTCTGACTCTTTTTTGAATTTTGAATCTTCACGGCACCATCTGTAATATGTGGTGCGACCAATATTCGCTCGCTCACAGGCAATCTGCACGATGGGAACTTTGCGAAGCTGTTCGAGAAGCACTTTTTGCTCCACAGTCTGCCTTCTTTTTGTTGATGGTTTTTTCATAGCTGTACCGCTTTAATGCCTGTTAATTTCTCAAATCTATCTATCGTCGTCTGTACGTACTCGGGATCGTATTCAATGCCAATACATTTTCTCTTTGTCTGTTCACAAGCAATGAGGCAGGTACCTGATCCCATGAAGCCGTCAAATACCGTATTGCCAATCCTCGTGCTATTGAGGATCAAATGTCGGATGAGAGGTACTGGTTTAGTTGTGGGGTGGAGAGGGCTCTTGTTTGGTTTCGGATACACGATGACGCTCTTGTCTTTTGATTTTAGGAATTCGTGCGTGCCATGCCATCCGTATGCGATGAGTTCGTGCATTGGGGCATAGTCCATTCGTCCAATGACCGCATGAGTCTTTACCCACACAATGAGTTGGGCGAATTTGCATCCTGCTTGTTTCACACCTTCACGCAAGGCAAATATCATCTTGTCAGAGTTGAAGATATACATTGCATTTTTCTTTTCAAGATGTGGAATGACAGCATCGAGCCAGTCTTTAGTGAAAGATATATATTCCTCATCACTTTGAATGTGGTCGTTTTCGATTACCTTGTCTTTCTTCAGGCTTTGGAAGTTTCTTTTTGATTCGGTGACAGCAATTCCATACGGTGGATCAACTATCACCGCCTTTATCTTCTGCCTACCGACCACCTTCGCTACAAACTCTTTGTCTCTACTGTCACCACATCCGAGTATGTGGTCACCAAGTTTCCAAATGGTTCCTGCCTTAATTGAGTTTTGTGATTTTTCCATTTGGATTGAGTTGTTTAAATCTGTTAATGATGAGTTGGCAAAAAATGGGTTCCATCTCACAGAGGTACGCTGTGCGTTTCAATTGCTCGCATGCAGACATGATGCTTCCAGACCCAGCCGTTAGGTCGAGGACGATGTCGTTTGGGCGAGTGCATCTTCGTAATGCTTTCTCGTGAAGTGTTGGAGGTTTTTGCGTTGGATGTTTGTAGTCTTGTGACGGAAGTCTTTTGACTAACCAAATATTCAGCATGTCCAAAATGTCATCACTAAGACGATTACCCGTCGTCGCTTCTTTGTTGAGAACCTCGTTTAGATTTTTCACCTTATCAGAAAGATATGGCGAACCGACCGTCCCGTACACACAGTATTCAGTCACCTTGTTGAAGGCGACATTCGGCGTGGGCGATGCATTGTCTTTGATCCAAATACAGAGTCGCTTGAAATCGATACCTAATTCTTTGTATATTCCTTGAAGCAAATATACGTATCGTTCATCGCACCAGAACATGATGTGGGCATCCTTCTTGGAGACCTTGAGCGCATTCTGAATCAATGTCTTTAGGAATGTGTGATATTCACTTTCAGATTTGCTGTCATTGGTCGTTCCTCCATACTTTGCTTTGTTACCAACACCCTTGTCGTACGAAAGACCGATATTAAACGGCGGATCATCATTGACCATATCGGCTTGTTTTCCGTCCATGAGTTTCTTTACTGCCTCGGGATCAAGCGAACTTCCGCAAATTAATCTGTGTCTGCCAATCTGGAAAATGTCGCCAGTTTTAATATCAGTTTCCTTGATCTTCTCTAACTCCTTTTCTTCATCGAAGTTGTCATCCGTCACTTCAAGTGAATCATCAAAAATATTTGTGAGATCAGTCGAATCAAACCCACTTGTTAAAAGGGTATCGATATCGAAGTCACTTGCCAGTATCTCCCAGTCCCATGATCCACCCGATCTATTCGAGGTGAGCAAGTACTGTTTGAACTCACTTTGCGTGAGCTTTCTGTTAGGCGTTCGCACTTCAATTAATTCTTCTCCTCGACCAAGGAGCTGGAGCGCTTTGATGCGCTGATGTCCTGCGCATATCTTTCCATCGAGATTGATGGCAGGCAGTTCAGCAAGATTGAACTTCTTCAAACTTTCTTTTAAATCTTCCATCTGCTTCTCGGTGATCTTACGAGGGTTTTTCTCATATGGGAGCAGATCGTTCACTCGGCGCTTTTCGGTGCGCCAGACCAATGCTTGTAGTTTTGACATGGTTAATGTTGTTAACTGTTAATAATTTCCTTTGCATAACAAAAACCAGCATACGTGGATATGCTGGTTTTTGTTGTTGCATTACTTTTTTTCTTTGGCTCTAAAAATTTCACTTGAACAACAAAAATCGCATAACACACGCATATATGTATGATTTTGTTAATCCAGTGAAATCTTCAAGCTCCTCCTATTCGTTTATTTAAACTCCACGGTTAGGAAACTTACAGTCGGGAGACCCTGCGACGGCTTCAGAGGTTTGAGAGAAGTATCTGCCCACCCTTACGAGTGGCGAGAGGTGCTGTCATATCCTTCCATCCTCAGAATCGGCAACGATGGATGACTACGCCTTGGATCGCACCCAAGGCAAGGAGTTTGACTAGCTGTTCAAAATACATTGAACGCTCTCTTGTATTTGTTTTGAAAAGGACGGGCTTGCGATTGCAAGTTGAGTTAATTGTAGCGCTGTCACAGGCAGTGTCAAGAAAAAGTTTCGCAGAAAACTCATGTGGCACACCACTTTGGCACAGTGTGCTGTTCCAGTATCTCGAATATATCCTTGTGGTGCTTGGTGGAGGATACCTGATCTTTCTCCAATCTCACTTTTTGGAACAGTGCCTTTTTGTGTGCCAAGTTGTGCCATTTGTAAATCCAAGACCCGACCTTCGTGCCTCATTTCTCGTTTTCAAAATGTGCTAGAATACCCTTGTGGTGCCTCACTCGTGGGGTACTTAACTCACATACACCGCCCGTGAGTGAGCGTAGCGAACGAACAAGGAAAAGGAGCGGTGTGCCTGCGCACACCGCGTGGGGATTCGAAAGACTTTTCTGTGTCGCGCCTGGGCGAGACCAGAAAAGTACCTGCCGATGTAGTCGGCGAATCCCCCCCTTTTTTTCTTCCGTCAACACGAGTTAGCCCGACCACCTCTAGGTAGTCTGGCTCTCGAGATACGTCATTTTGAAAAATGAGAAGAAGTAAAAGAGAATGACCGCTTAACACCGACAACGTGTTTTATGGTATAGTATTTTCGCAACTGAATATGTAGGATTAAGAATGATTACTAAGATAGAAATTAATATGCAACCATACCAACAAACTTACAGAGTATTTACATTTATATGGGGGTTCCTGATTTTTTGGAATTTATTTATAGCCGTAGGAGCTTTACTTGGTGGGGCGGTATCTCACACACCACAAGTTATAGAGTACGCGCTTCTGATCTGGTTCACTGTCAGCATCGTCGGAACGATTTTATTATTCCTAACTGTTAAAGGGGCTCCTATTATTAAAGAATTCAAAACAAAATTATTTGTGATTATAATTATGGTCTGTGCTTCTTTTTTTCCAACTCTTCCATCACTATTTCACGCTCAAATTTCAGATTATATAGTCTCGTGGGAAGCGGCACACTGTATTCAAAGTGGCGAACATACTGTAGGGGGTCAATCTTATAGCATTCCTGAGTATATTTATACATGCGATAACGGAGACAAGGTATACAAAAGTAGTGATACAAATGTTACAAAAAGATTCTGGGATGGAGGAATACAATCGGCACATTACCCTTACAGCTTATTCTATTAGGAGATATTTCCAATATCGTCTTAGTCCAAACAAAAAAACGGATGCTCCAATCAATCCACAACCGCATCCTTGCACATGAACGCCCAAAACGAAAAGCAATTTCGAGTAGATTTCCTATATTAGTCACCCCCGCAGTCTTTACGAAAAGAATGCTGCGCACCATAAAAAATAAGACGACACTAAAAAAACTCAGACAAAAAGATTTTCTCCCATGCGTCATTGCTCGCCACTCGAGCCTGCTCTATAGAAAGCTCGGCGACAGCGACGCCGAGCTCCAGGTAAATAAAGTGACGAACCTGAGGATTGCTCTCCAGCCGCTCAACGGCATCGTTATCGAGCCAGGACAAACATTTTCACTCTGGGATATTGTTGGTAAAATAAGCACAAAACGCGGCTTCGTCGAAGGAATGCTCCTTTCAAATGGCGCTGTGTCAAAAGGTGTCGGTGGTGGTCTTTGTCAACTTTCAAACTTTCTATTTTGGATCCTGCTCCATGCGGACGTCGAGATCATCGAGCGCCACCACCATTCTGTAGACGTCTTTCCAGACTCAGGCCGCACCCTCCCATTTGGTAGCGGCGCCACTATTTTTGACAACTACCTTGATCTTAAAATCAAAAACATTTCTTCCCACCCACTTCAAATAAAACTCTGGCTCACCGACAGCTGTCTCAAAGGCCAGCTCCTTTCCGACGCCCCCGCTGAAAAAAAATTCCACATCGTCGAAAAAAACCATTGCTTCATAAAAAGAAACGGCAAGTATTTTCGTTACAACGAGCTGCATCGTGAGGTCCTCAAAAATGGCGAGAAGCTCGATGAAGAAAAAATCCTCGTCAACTTTGTTCCTGTCGTTTACCCTGTCACTGACGAGTATCTTCAGAAGCATAACCACCACGTAATCTTACTCTAAAAACTAGCGAAAATGATTCAGCGTATAGTCAACAAGCAGCCCAGCGTCCTTTTTTTCATCCGGTGACTTGAGTACGATGGTCACAATCGGTCGCTTTGTCTGACCGACTGGAAATTCAAATACAGAAAGATTTGACTCCCCTGCTTCAGTTGTCTTACCGTTCTTTCCACCAAAAAAATATTCATCGCTAACAAAGTCATTAAAATTAGCCAAATTTGTAAAGCCGCTTGCGCCATATGCGCTGTCTTTTATTTTTCCGGATGTGATATTAAACACAAAACTACGATTATTATAAATATATTTTGCGAGCATAAAAAGATCCTCAGCAGTCGACACATTTTCCACCGCAGCACCTGAAGGGTCTACAAAATGACTATGCGTCATACCGATCGACGCGGCCTTATCATTCATTTTTTTTATAAAATCATCGCGACCATAGTACCGAGCTATGGTTTCTGCGGCTTCATTTGATGACTCCATCATGAGGGGAAATAGCAGCTGGTATATCGTATAGCGCTGCCCCACCTGAAGCCGCGCTTTCGATGTGTATACAATAGCCTCTTTTGACACCGTTGCGGTCGAGTCGAGATTGATATACTCGGTTGCAACCAACGCTGTGATCAATTTTGTAATTGACGCAATCGGTACAACCTCAGTTGAATTCTTATTGATAAAAACATGATCATTCTGAAGATCAGCTGACAGGTATATCGGCGCGGATATCGCCACAGCATTATCTGCATAAGTAAAACTATCTGGCGCAAAACTTTGTTCGAAGACGAGCACAGGGGTTCCCGCATCTACGGCATCGTACACTTTTTTTGCATCATCCGTATCCAGACGAATACAGCCACCAGTATATTCCTTTGATGTGAGTGAACCGTCTGGATAATATGTACGACCATGAATAAAAAAGTTTCCCTGAAAATTCATACTCCACGGCATCCAGACGTGTCCCATTCCTGAGAAATGCGCTTTTTCCTTGCTACTTATTTTATACAAACCAGCCGGCGTCTCCCACCATGAGCCGGGGCGGCCTTTTGTGACGATCGGCACTTCGAGGAAAAGTGCACCTGCTTTATACACTTGGATCTTCATGGCCGATAAATTTGCTTCAAGAAAATCTGCTTTGCTGTCAATAAACTGCTGCTTTGTTTTGCCAAAAAAATCCGGGTTTGAGAGTGCGGGCTGTTCACCATACGAAAACTGCGCTTGCTGAATCGGAAGATTGACTGGCAAACTGATCGTGTAGCTAAGCGTTTTATTTCCGTACAGATATGAATAGCCGCCGATGCCAAGGATCGCAACAATAAGAATAATAATCGCCGTGACTGCCGGCACTTCCGAGTGCATCGCTTTCCATAATGAAAAATGCCGCGACTTTCCAGCGCTGGCTTGCGAGCTATAGTAAAAAGCTTCCTTAATGTCATCGGCTGTCCACCCATCCATAACAAGCTCATTTTCAATGGCGGCTTTTTCCATGCCTGCCTGCAGTCGCGCGGTCACGTGATTGACGAGCTGTTTGTGATACATAAGTATGATAATCATAGCACGACGCTGCTGGCACAGGTTTTAACACGGTGGATAGTTAAATAAAAAAATGCCGTGCTCCACTTGTGTGGTGCACGGCATTTACTGTAAGCTTCAGCGCATTATCGCATCGTGGCGGGAAATTCCCTCACGCGGAGCAACTTCTTGAAGAGTGCCACTGCGACCTTATTTTCAAACGGTTTCCGAAGAAACGCGTCGACGCCGAGGTTGCCGAGGACTTCTTCCTCGGTGACCATGTCCAACCCGGACATGACCACTGTTTTTGTGAACGATGATCTCTTCTTCGCAAAGAGTGCGAGGGCAAGGCCATCATTCACTGCCACTAGATTCAACTCGGTGACGACAAGGTGAAACCATCCGTTTTCAAAAGCGGCTTGAGCAGTGACAGCACTGTCGCAAATCGTGATGTCACAATTTGAATCGACACCTTCGTGCAGGAGCTCTTGAAGCAGGATTGCAGTGGTAGCCGCCTTTGCAACAAGCATAATGTTTTTTCTCATAATTTTATTCAATTTTCAAGTTTCAGTCGGTTATCTGTATAGATGGAGCTGGGCGGAATGCCGTGTATCCATCTGGGTGTATATTAGCACAAAAAATAGCTCTTGTAAAGGGCTGGGGAAACGCCCTTGTAGAGCCCTACAATAGGCCTCGTAGCCGTTGCAAAATAGCCAAAATCGGTATATTCTAAATAAACAAAATATGCGCGGTTAGGTGTTTTGGTAGTTAAGTCAAAGTCATTTGCGCGGTTAGGTGTTTTGGTAGTTAAATCGAGTTATATGCGCGGTTAGGTGTTTTGGTAGTTAAATCAAGTTATATGCGCGGTTAGCTCAGTTGGTAGAGCATCCCCTTGACGTGGGGAGGGTCAGAGGTTCGAATCCTCTATCGCGCACAACAAAAAAAAGGTATTATTATGGTATAAAAATAACCAATAATACAACTATAATGAACAACAAAATAATCACGCGAGGACTTGCAGCAACTTCCCTCTTTTTATTTTTATTCATCTATAGTTTTGCTTTGCCGCAGCAGGCTCACGCGCAAATCCCCTGTTACACATACACGCCTTCCACTGCAGCTACTGTTTCTGTCAGCCTTCTGACGAGCAGCGGCGCATCACAGACAATAACAATTCCAAATCAAAACCCACCTTCCGTCCTACAAACCATATCATTTGATGCACCAAACTATCTGTGCGCAATGTTTTACAACCTCCAGTATCCGCAACTTCTTTTTGCAAACTTTTTAACGTCGGCAGGAGTAATACCATTTAAAGGATCGCCTTTTGCCCTCAATCTCCCGTATTCATATACGGATGGTATTGGCTACAACTATGGCTGGTTTGAATACATGGATTACGAGGGTCTCCCTGATATGGGCTACTCCGCCGCTACTGAAAATGCTGTTATCGATATGATTGATAAGTCTCACCAGTTTTCAATCAATGCCGGAAACGGTTTAGGAACAGGAAACGGCTATGGAACATCAGTAGGTTTTTCTGGAAATGATATTGCGATATATCCAGCCTACGGGCCCCTCACCATGACTGCCCCTGCCACAAACTGTGTCGCTCTCAGCGGTACCGGCCCTCGAAAAATTGTTTTCTTGCGTGGCGCATCATCGGGCATGAGCGTCAGCGACTTTGTTGCACAAGCAAACAAAGTTATCACGAGTGGATTTAAAACGATTGAACCACTCAAATCAAATTTCGATCAGTTCTCATTTTATCTTGATCTAAAAAACTATACCGAAACAAGTTACCCTGAAGTGGTAACGTCGACAGGTGGCGTTTTCTTTACACAAGCCGCGACACAATCACTGATGAATCAAAACAGCTGTTCCGGAGCCACCGGCGTTGCAGACCAGTATTTCTTTTACGCGGGTGCGACCTCTGGGTTTGAGCGTGGCATGAGTATCAACAAGGGCCATTTCTCTGGTTTCAACATATCTCAATCTACTGACCCACTCGTTGCAATCCATGAAATGGGACACGCATATGCAGGCCTACAAGATGAGTATGCTATTCCCGGCTCAACATACGCTCCAAGCGGCGCACTCGCTCCAGCAGAAAACTGTTCAACAAAACCATCAAAGGATTTTCGTGATCGTCCAAATAACAAATGGTATGGGGCGCCAAAAATACAGGGTTGTGGGTACCTCGGATCTGGACCACTGCCGCTTATCGATAGCACATATTATCGACCAAGTAATTCAAGTCTAATGAACTTGGTTGGTTCATATGGAAATGACAATCACTTCAATGTTATCAGCTGTGGATACATGCTCGCTGCGATCAAGCACCAGGATATCAGTACTCCGGCTATCGCTGAGACAAATGCCCTTAGCAACTGGCCAACATGTCTCAGTATGGCGTCTGCAGGAACTGTGGTCGCTGATGGTATTCCCGCTTCCGCTTCAACTCCTGTCGCCTCAAACTTTACCCCTGCAGGAAATGGTGGAACCATAACGGGATCAGGATTCACCACCACTGGAAATGAGATCATGCTTACTCCGGTAACCGGCACCGCACAGGCTCCAGTCACTACTCAATCTGCAAATGTGTTTTCAATATTTGATGTATTTAAAAATTTATTTAATAAAATCATCCCTGAAGCACATGGCCAGACTACCACTACGTCATACCAGATCGATGACGTACCAAGCATCGATGGCACATCTCTCAACTTTACCGTGCCCACAAGTACTCCAGATGGTACATACAAGATATCTGTCGCTGCATTAAATAGTCCATGGACAGCAACTTCATACACTATCGTTGTCAGTGGAAATGGTGCTGGGAATCCTGGTACAGGCACAGGTACTGGCACGGGCACCGGTACTGGCACTGGTGGCACAACGACAGGCGCAGCCTATCCCGCTTCAAAACCAGCAGCCGCAGTCTACTCGTGTACAAGCGGCTACACTCTCCAATCAAACAATACATGCTTCAAACCCGCTGTTACTACAAATACACCCGCAAGCAGCTATGGTGCATCACTCGGCTGTCAGTCTGGATATTCATACAACGCTTCAATGAATGTCTGTCAGGGAACATACAATGGTCTTCCGATAAATGCCGCGGCTCAATACACATGTCCTTCTGGTGGCACATTGTCAGGTTCAACATGTAATGTACCTGCGTCATCTGTCACTACAGCAGCAAGTACCGTCACTGCTACCGCAAAGTATTCGTGCTCAACCGGCTACACACTAGCGACTGCGACTTGTACCATAAATGGTCCAACAAACCTCACTGCCAATTCAAGTAAAAATGGTCAGGTTACTCTCACGTGGAGCAATAACAGTGTGCCAAATGGATACAATACATGCGTCGAGCGTGCACTTGGTACAACGGGAGCCTTTAGTTGTATGACTGCGCTTATGCCCCCTACTGGATCAACAATCCTGCCAACAACATATGTTGATGCTGGCCTCCCTCCATATACCAAATATCAATATCGCGTACGTATGGCACTCATGTCGACACTCGGCACACTCGCTGGCTCATATTCAAGTCCATATTCAAATACGGTAACTGCTACAACAGCCCAGACCCCAACAGCTCCGACCGTAACAGCGACTGCACAGTCAACATCTGGCATCAATCTCACCTGGACAACTACTGAAAATAACATCTCTGGATACGGTGTATACCTTATTTCAGGGACAGTAAAAACATTTATTGCGACAACTACTGTAAAAAATTATGCGGTTTCAGGACTTTCAGCTGGAACACAATATTGTTACGGTGTTATTTCCTCAGTTAATCCATTAAATAATTCCGCGATGAGTAAAAGCGCGTGTGCCACAACGGTCGCTACACCCGTTGCCACATCAACACCTCCTGTTACGCCACCAGCAACAACTACTCCACCAGTGGTTACTCCACCTCCCGCTACGACGACTCCTCCGGTCACAACTCCACCGACTGCGACTACCATCCCAGCCACCATCACCTACACATGTATATCAGGTCAGACGCTCAATGCTTCGAATCGTTGCGCGCGCACAGGATCATCCTTCACCACTGCACCAACAGCACACTATTCGTGTCCAACAAACTACACGCTCAATACCGCCACACGAACATGTACAAAAAATGTGACTGCTACGGTGACGACAACAGTATTCCCTGCAGTTACCGCGCCGACACCGACTGCAACAGAGGTGGCCACACCTACTGTAACGGCGACAACTACACAGGTAACTCCGCCGATACTCACAACACCATCACCTACACCTACCACCACATCCGTTCCTGCAACAGTAGCTTACACATGTTCGGCTGACTACACACTCACTGGCACTACATGTAGCAAAACAACCCAAAACACTACCGGTACAGCAGCAAGCCTGACGACCACGTGTCCAAGTGGTTCAACGCTTCGCACCTCAGCATCTGGCGCGACCTCATGTGTTTCCACGGCGTCACACTCAATCACCCCCCCAACAAACACCTACTCTTGCCCAGCTGGCGCTACACTAAACACAACAACTCACACGTGTTACGGCTCGACCACAACGTCTATCCCTGCGACAGCAACATATACATGTCCATCAGGCTACACGCTCGACACAATAACAAACAGCTGTACTGCCCCGATCTCGATGAGGACATCGACATCTACTACGACCGCGAGCGTGTGGGACTCTATCACTGATTGGTTTAGTAATCTATTCAAATAGGATCTCGCCAGTTTTCTTTTATCGTAATGCGTGTATGATAACGTAGTGATTACTCTTGCTATAGAAACAAGTTGCGACGAAACGGCCGTATGCCTCCTCGAAAGCACTAGGGCACCAGAAAATCCATCTCACGAGGGCGCATATTCTCTTTTGCACTATGCGATACGTGGAAATAGTGTTCTCTCACAGATCGAGTTTCACCGACAATACGGCGGCGTATTTCCCGCAATGGCAAAACGTGAGCACTCAAAAAATCTTGTGCCCCTTCTCGAAGAGATGATCAAAAATTCTGGTGTATCGATGCTCGCGTATACAGCACAAGACCCTGTGCAGCAGCTTGATTTTTTAAAAGAAAAAGAGCCAGAGCTTCTCGAGAATTTACTAAAATCAACACTCCTCCACGAGAAACCTATCATTAACAAAATAGCCGTCACACGAGGTCCAGGACTAGAACCAGCGCTATGGGTAGGAGTCAACTGTGCGCAGGCACTTGGAAAAATCTGGGATATACCGGTTGTTGGCGTCAACCATATGGAGGGACACATCGTGGGATCTTTACTCGCCTCAAGCGAAGTCGCACCCTTTCAACCCCTTCGTCCTATTGCCTTTCCAGCACTCGCTCTTCTTATCTCCGGAGGACACACTGAACTTGTTCTTGTAAAAAAAATCGGCGACTATAGCGTTATCGGCCGCACAAAAGATGATGCCGTTGGAGAGGCATTCGACAAAGTCGCTCGTATGCTCGATCTCCCCTACCCAGGAGGTATCGAGATCAGTAGCCTTGCTGCACAAACTCGCGCGACCGAAATTAACAAGAAAAATAACCCCGATAAAATCAAAATCACCTTGCCTCGACCGATGATCAATTCACACGATCTTGATTTTTCATTTTCAGGAATAAAAACTGCGGTGTTGTACACACTACAAGGAGATAAAAGTGGAAAAACAAATACAATGGAAACCATAGACGAGCAGACACGTGGTGAAATCGCTCGCGAGTTTGAGGATGCCGTGACTGATGTGCTCATCGCAAAGACCAAACGTGCACTCGATCAATATATCGACGAATCTACACCCATCGCTAGCCTTATCATCGGTGGCGGCGTCAGCGCAAACGCTCATATACGTATGTCTTTTAAAAAACTCGTAGCAGAGTATTCGATCCCGCTCTACCTTCCACCCGCTGGTGTATCTGGGGATAACGCTCTCATGATCGCTCTCGCTGGTGCGCTTTGTGACGATGCAACAAACACTGATGCCTCTGCTACACCTACTATCCTTCGTGCTCACGGCAACCTCTCTTTATAGAGGACACACGCGCTGTGATATAATATCTAAATGGATCTCGACACAACCCAATTTTGCTACGGAATACTCTCTGGTATGCTGCCGCCTTTTTTGTGGCTTTGGTTTTGGCTCAAAGAGGATCATCTCCATCCAGAGCCGCGTAGTCGAGTGGCGTGGTGTTTCTTTTTTGGAATGGTTGCCGTGCTCATAGCACTACCTCTCCAGTATGTTGCGAGCCGTTTTTTCTTTGATGATTTCCACCGTTACATCGTTTGGGCATTTATTGAAGAAGTGCTCAAATTTGGTGCTGTGTATGTGGTTATTTTTCGAAATAATCTCATGGATGAGCCTATCGACTCGATGATATACATGCTCACTGCGGCACTTGGGTTTGCCGCACTCGAAAATACATTTTTTATGCTTGGTGTTATTAAAAATGGTGACATTGTCTCTGCGGTGATCACTGGAAACCTCAGATTTATGGGGGCTATCCTTCTCCATGTTGTTTGCTCATCAGTTATCGGCTTTCTTCTCGCGCTTGCATACTACCACCGCATGGCCACAAAAGTTATTGCGATTATTGCTGGTATCGCGATCGCCGGCACATTGCATGCAACATTTAATTTAGCTATAATTAACGGCGCGACATTCAATACACTACGTGCATTCGGTTGGGTTTGGGGTGGCGTCGTGCTTTTGGTCATTCTTTTTGAAGAAGTAAAAGCAATCAAACCAAAACAGCCAAAACAAGTTGCAAATCAGATTAATTCATTAACATAATTTATATGGCAAAAGAAAAAAAATCTTTTTTTGAGCGATTGACAGGTACCGTACGACTCGATGAGAAGGACGTTGCTGAAAAAGGCTCGCATCTCCACGAAATCGACGACGCAAAAGATGCGTGGGCAGAGGAGGAAAAAGATGCCGAGCTCACTGTCGATGTCTCTCAGACTCCTGATGAGATCATCCTCAAGGCAATGGTCGCTGGCGTGCACCCAGACGACCTCGAGGTAGATATTACTCGTGACATGGTCACGATCAAGGGCCACCGTGAGGAAGAGCGCGCTGGAAAGGACGAGGACTTCTTTGTCCAGGAGCTCTACTGGGGCTCATTCTCACGCTCAATTACCCTTCCTGAGGAGATCGATGTTGATGGTGCTGAAGCCATTGAAAAGCACGGCCTTCTCATTCTCAAACTTCCCCGCATCGACAAGGGACGAAAAACTAAGCTCAAGATAAAGACAGTCTAGTAAAATAAAAAACGTCACACTCAATGCGTGACGTTTTTTATTTATATGGTGCCAAGAACCAGATTCGAACTGGTGACCCTTCCCTCTTCAGGGGAATGCTCTACCAACTGAGCTATCTTGGCGAAGACTCTGATTTAACTACCAAAACACCTATCTTGGCGAATACTTTAACTTAACTACCAAAACACCTATCTTTAGCGCGGTATTTTAATTTATTTATTCTGCAATGTCTGAACTACTGCCCGTAGCTCTGAAACACTTGTTGACGCAGATGGAACGGTTGGCACATTGCCGCCGCCGAGCTCTGTCGAAAGCCAATTTACATATGGCTGAATAATATAGTATGCCCCGAACGAAAGACCGATAATAAGGAGCCAATACGCGACTTGAAAAATATGGCCGTTTCGAGCGCGGCGGTTCATTTTTACAAGTAGTGCATTGTTGTCGAGGGAAACCTTTAGCGTCCGCTCGAGTAGGTTCTTTTCTTCAGGGGTCATACGGGCATTAGTGTAGCAGAAAGTGGGCAAAAAATAAAGGTTCTGGAGCTTTCTAGTACCTGGTGCCACCAGCAGGAATCGAACCTGCATCTAGAGCTTAGGAGTCCCTTGTTCTATCCATTGAACTATGGCGGCGTTGATTCCAACTTAATATAATCAATCATACTAATCACTGACTTGAAATACGCTGCAGCTCTTACTATTCGTACTCGACACATTCCATATATTAGCCTCTTATTATCACCTCCCTTCAGAATTTCATAACCAACCAGCTGTTTTTGGTCAATATTCAGAAAATTTGTCCAAAAAAATATAGTTTTTTGAATATCCATTCCTGCAAATATCCGTAGACCAAGCCTTATTTCACTTTTCGGTACCCCCAATGTATACAGCCCCTTAAGAAAAGATCTAATAAGATAAGGGTCTCCGTTGATTAAGTTAAATTCCCCTTTTGACCCTTCGCCCCAATAGATAGCAGCGAGAACAAGTAGTCTATCTCGATCAGAAATCTCACCTAACGTACTAGCGACCCGCTCCTTTGCTTCAAGCCATTTTTTTCTTGCCCGCTCTTTGCTGCCTCCTTGTTTTACCCTCAGGGCATCTCGAAACTTTGGTAACACCTCAACTTCTTTAATATATTTAAACACTGTTCCTGATGCACGTCCAGTGATTTTTTTGATTTCAGGCAAAGAATGCCCAGTCTTCCTTAAACTGACTATTCGCCTTATTTCTGTTTTGGTAAGAGATTTCTTTGATGGAGTAAAAAGTATTACTTAATCCCGAGCTCTGCAGCAATCTTTTCTTGGTCAAAACCGACAGTAATATCGTCTCCTACGATGATGACTGGCACGCCCATCTGGCCTGTCTTGTCGATCATTTCCTTGCGCCTCTCCATATCTGAGGCGACATTGTATTCAGTAAAAGCGACATTGTTTGCAGTAAAAAAATCTTTTGCAGCTTTGCAATAAGTACAAGTTGGTGTTGAATATATTGTTACATTTTTCATAGTGCGCATATTGTAACATATGTATAAAAATTGGAAACCAAAAGTAGAAAAAACTAACCCCGCTACACTCGTGCGGGGTTGGCTGCGTTTAGAACGCTCTAATCGTCTTGAGGACAGGAACCGCGGGTCATCCCGTGATCACCCTTCCACTTAAGGATTCGGAGATACACCGGCTCAGGCGATGGCTTGGTTTTTGAGGCGTCACTTGTTGTCCTGCCTTCAACTGCATCTTTGGCAGCCGCAAAACCAGTTTGGGCAGTCTGGTCACTGCATTTCTTTTTTGAGTTCATAAAACAGTTTCGTTTGGTTGCGATTGGTTTATTGAAATAACTCTACACTGACCTGTATTGTATCATGTTTAAGCCCAACTTGTCAAATGAGGCCGGAACTAGAAAAAATGAGTAACCCAGGCCCAGAAACCAGAGGTTGAAGTGGCGACGGGGGTTGAATCGCTTGCAGAATTGTCCACAATGACCGCTATCTGCTCGCCAGGCTTCACCACACGAAACTTATGACGAATATCTGCTTCTACTCCCTGCTGCGTCTGCAGCGCAGCGACAGACGCAGCGAGATCCTGCTGAGTTGCAGTCACTTTTGTGAGCTCAGTTCTCGCTTGATCGAGATAATTGCGGCTTGCCGACTCTTTTTCATATACATTCCACGCTCCACGCACGAGTACCACAGCAACAACCGCGAGCGCGATCAGACTGATCGGTGAATAGAGGATTTTTCTGAGTTTTCGTTTTTGCTGGAATTCGAGCATATCATATAGTATACTACAGGCACTCAATTTAATTTACATATATGTTATTTAACCCAAAACACAAGAAGCTTCTTAATGGCATTTTTATGGTCGTCGGTATCCTCATCATCCTTAGTATGGTGATCCTTTACTTCCCTTCACTAGGTACAAAATAGTCGCCGTTTGGTCACTAGTCCGCACGCATCATCTTTAGAAAGACATCCTGCGGGATATTTACTGAGCCACGGCCAAGCTCTTTCATTTTTTTCTTACCTTCTTTTTGCTTTTCCCAGAGCTTCATTTTGCGTGTACGATCACCACCATACATGTGCTGAGTGACATTTTTTTGCATACCCGCAAGCGTTTCGGACGAAATAATACGCCCCATTGCTTTCGCCTGGATCTTCACAGTAAACATCTGACGCGGAAGGATCTTGTGGAGCTTTTCAGTAACTTGCTTTGCCTCCTCTTCGGCACGGCGGCGAGCAACGACGCGTGCAAACGCAATAACCGGCTCGTCGGCGACGAGAATGTCCATGCGTACAACATCAGCAACCCGCATCTCACCAATTTCGTATGAAATAGAGGCAAAACCAGACGAAAGACTTTTTACTTCATCAAAAAAATTTCGCATGAGCTCGCGAAGCGGCATCATGAGGGTGACCGATGTGCGGTTCTCTCCAAAATTTTCAGTCGCGAGAACTTCCCCTTCATGCTCAAACAGGCTTTGCATAAGAATGCCAAGATATTGCGGTGGAGTGATGATTTTCATTTTAACAAGCGGCTCACGGATCTCGACAATGTCATGATCGTCTGGAAAAAGTGATGGTGAGTACACGATCTGTTCTTTGCCATTTTTAAGCTTTGCGACATATGTGATCGACGGTGTGGTAACAACAAGATTCAGACTAAACTCACGTCGAAGGCGCTCGCTAATGATCTAGAGATGGAGCATGCAAA
>JBAXYC010000002.1:0-24321 GCA_037127615.1 bacterium
CCCTTCCAGCCTCCATAATCATTGTGGAACATTTGCCAATGCAAATATGTATTTAAAAGTACTCCGAGCGAATACGCGAGCGAAAGTGTGAGAACAATCGAGCCGGAAATCCCAGAAACTTTGAACAATGATTCAAGAAAATGTGCGAAAACAGGATAGCTGTTGTATAACACGCGCAACACATATGCAAAAACAACTATAGATGTCGCTGATATGACATTTACAAAAAGCGGGCGTCGCGTCTTCCCTTCCGCATAGTACGCCCGCACAAACAAAAGAATAAGTGACTGCCCAACAACTGACGCTGTAAAGAGTGCAAGTGCCGCCGCAGTGAGGCGTGTGTCCGCCCAGCTAAACTCACCGGCGCCAAGAATAACACGCACGATTTGCGCGCGAAGCACAATAAAAAGTATGGTGACCGGCATTGCCCAGAAAATAATATGTCGTGCTGATGTTGCCATATAGTCAACATAACGCTTGATGTCTCCACTTTCAAAAAGTTTTGCCAATGTCGGGAATGCCGCTGACGAGTAGCTGACCCCGATGATTGCGAGCGGCACCGACTGTAAATTAAATGAAAAATTGAAAACGGATACAGCTCCAGCACCCATGAGCGTCGCAAACGCAATCAGGAAAAACTCAGCGATCTCATTTGCAGAGAGTGTTAGTGTTCGTGGAAATGATACAAGCACCACTTCACGCACTTCCTTCCAGTCGATTGGAAATACAAAACGTGGCAACAGTCCTCGCGAGGCGACGAATGGTATTTGCAGTCCCATATGCATAAGTGCACCGAGGACAACACCCGCAGTTAGGCCATAAAAACCAAAATATGGATAGAAAAAGACAATACCGATGATAATACCAAGGTTGTACAGAAGTGGACTAACAGCGTAGATCAAAAAACGATTATACATCTGCGTCACACTCGCGAGAAAGTTTGAGACGCCGAGGAGGATTGGCGAGAGTAGCATGATACGTGACGCCGTAACAAGCATTGGCAAACTTGGGTCATGAGCAAATCCTGGCAATAAATACGGTACCAGATGCGGCATCAATACGAAAACGACCGCGGACACACCAATAATCCCCAAGAAAAAAATCGAAAACACATGATCGATAAAATGTCGCTCACTTTGCCCCGTCTTATTTTTCTTAATCAAAAACGGCACGAGCACCGATGCCGCAACCGTCGATGCTATCGTGGCATATATCATGTCCGAGAGTCGAAATGAGGCATAATACACGTCGAGCAAATGTCCCGCTCCAAAAAAGTACGCGAGTAGCTTGTCTCGTACAAGCGCGAGGATTAATGAGATAAACGTCGCCAACGCTAAAAGATAAGCGGCCTCATGTAGACCGGCAATCTCCTTCCCCAACAATGCTAGAATTTTTTTTACCATGACATATTATGTTCTGATGCCATCTCGTCTAATGCTTTGCACGAACCGGTGCAACGGCCTTTGTATGTGATGGTGTGCTCGTAGCAATAGTCACTGGGGCTGTAGTGAGTGATGGTACTACCGCCTGAATATCTGCAAACGGCGACCTACCCGCCTTCAACGCTTCGAGAACTGGTGTGATCTGCGGATTGTTCGGATATGCATTATCGAGCATCGTGAGCTCTGCTGTGGCGTCTTTTATGTTCCCAAGACGAAGCAATGACAATGCATGGAAATAAAGCGCACTGATATAATTTTGATCAATTGTAAATGTCTGTGCAAATGCAGCTACTGCGGTCTGATAATCTTTTTTTGCATAGGATATTACCCCGACTTCATAGATCGCGTCCGCATAATCAGCCTTGATTTGAAGTGCCGTATTCAAATCGCTGAGGGCCTGCGTCGTGCTACCAACAAAGAAATCGAGTTTTGCAAGTGACAGATATATTACTGGGTTCAATGGATCGAGCTGAATGGCTTTCATATATGCCGCTCGGGCGTTTTCATATGCGGCAGGATAATGAAGGCTTACCGCAACTTCAGATATACCTGCTTCAGTTGTGTAATTATACACATTCGCTGGATCAAGTTTCTGTGCCGTACGTGTAAAGCCAAGACTTTCAGTGAGGAGTTTATTTACAGTAGAAATAAGGGACTCGTTTGACGTACTCGCTGAATTTGCGATACGCGTGTTTATCTCAAGAATATCGGCTTGCGCCATAGCTTGATATGTCGTATCGATAGTATTCCATGCGAGCGATTTATTAAATATAACCTTGGCGTTTGTGATATTTGTAAGAAGGACCGAGCTATCTGTGGTCGATGACATGTTTACAGTCTGAAGAGCGGACTGAAGATATATTTGTCCGACAGTTTCTTTTATAAAAAGAATACCGCCCGCCGCGACAACAAAAACAGCTACCCCTACTCCGCACATAATGAGCACTCTCATTTTTGATGCTGGTATCAACGTGTATGTCGTTGTCTTTATGTAGCCATCCTTAACAAGTTCACTGACAAATAAACCAACCATCACGAACGTAAGAAGGAGCATCACGTGAGATGGTACATAAAACGCCATCATCAGGAGAAGAAAACTGCTTCCGAAAAACGACATTGCGAGTGTATATCGAGAAAATGCATCTTCACGTTTTTTTGCAAGTGCATGCACCCCCGCTCGTACAAATAAGATGAGAAATACTATCCACAAAATAAAGCCGACGAGACCTTGCGTAACGAGAGTGGTCAGGAAAAAACTTGCTGAATTTGGAAAACCAACAGACCAAGCTTGTGTAGAGTTGACTATCTCCGGTTTAAACTGAAGATACGTGCTTGCAAATCGATCCGGTCCAACACCAAAAATTGGCACGGCTTTCAATGTGGGCGTGACGACATCCAGTGTGTACCGCCACGGAAGCGATAGTTCTGCATAACTCGCATTCAACACCTTTACAATGGGGTTAGTAATATAGTCACCGTGCCAAGCACATAAAGCAGCGAGAATAAAAAATGACGCTGGGAATATTGAAACTCGAGATAGAAAAGTCTTTCGTGATGCGTGGGCTCGATTGTCAAGATATCTTTTTACAGTAATGCCAAGTGCGGTGATTGCAAGCGCTAGCCAAATAACCGGCAACCCGACGACCGCCAACAAGATTACGGAAATACTAAACAATCCCATAACGACGATGCGGAGTTTCTTTGCTAGAGGAAAAAGCTCGAGGGATAGGAGTGAAAGGATGGCGACGACTCCAGCAAAAATACCAAAATCATACCAAGAACCTACAGGGGTTGATGTAATAGCTCCAAACGAACCAAACGAGAGTGCACTTGTTGCCGCAGGAATGAAACGAATACAATGAAATAGAGCTACCAAGCAAAAAGCACCAACGATCGTCGTGTACATAACGAGTGCTCGGTCACGGGTACGCACAAGCACGCTGCTCAAAAGTGCGGCTGCGAGGAGAGTGAGGAGAAAAAGACCAGTACCTGTCCCAAAGTTTTTCCCAATAAATGAGCTATGCGGACTGAGTGAGTGCACCGCTGAGATCACTACTGATAACCCGATAAGCCCCCCGACAACGACGAGAGGATTCCACGACACAGTGATAGTTGTTGCTCGTACTCGAGAAATAATATACAAAATAAGTGAGACGACAACACCGAGACCAATAACCGCTGTCTTTACCGCGGCTAATGGAAGAAATGTCGGCGATGCAAAGGCAACAATACCAAAAAAAATGGTGGCAAGAAAAATGTTAAATGATGCTTTTTCCATGTATGTATATTAGTAATAATTAATGATCAGTATACCGTGTCGATGAGTAAAAGAAAACGTATTTTATCGAGTGCTAGGGTGTGGCAGGTGGGCTGACTGGATCCGTAGTTGCAGCTGGTGCCGGGGCTACGGTCTCAGCTACCGGGGCTGGTGGCGGAGTTGAATCTGGCTGGATATCTGTCGTGGGTACAACAGGATCTATTGGTGCAGGTGTTGCAGTTGAAACTGGTGGTGCTATTTCAACAACAGATGTAGTAGTCGTCACGCTCGAAGTAGCTACTGGGACAGTCGATGTCGCAAGGTTTGGTGTAGTCACATCAGGGCTCGTAGCAGAAGAAGTGGTGGTGGCAAAAGTAGCATCGGTCACAGGAGCGGGTTGTGGTGTTCCCGTAGTTGAAATCGGACTTTGCGATGGTGTGACTGGTGTACTTCCTGTAGCTGGCGTTGCACACGAACCAGAAACCTTTTGCCAATCACCATTTGTAATACGGACACAATACGTCTGACCTGTTGCCGAGTCAGTCATCTCAAGGCCGTTGGTCACAGCGGCTGTTTGAGTTTGAACACGACCAAACGTAGCAAGTGTTGCTGTAAATTGGTTGACGACCCAATTCCCTGTTGATGAAATAAGATCTTTGACTGCCTGTGCAATCGTGCCAACAAACGTAGTGGACGACGCAAGTGTCGTTGACGTTGTCGACGCAATACCAGCAAAATCAATAGTTGTCGTTGCGTTTTGTAATGAAATAATTGCTCTTTGTTGCTGCTGAATCGCCTTCGCAAGAACCGCGGTCATGTTTTCGTAGCGAACACCGTTTGGCAGTCCATTTTCATCCAAAAACACAAGTCGTGGATCGACCGTCTGCATTTGCTCAGCAATGAAACCGAGTTGCGTACCTGCATTTGAAGGATCCGCATTGTACGTAAATGAAACTGGATTAAATTGCATTACTTCCGCAAGACCACTCTGTTCGGTGAGCGACGTGATCGAATTCTTATATCGTGCAGATGACACCACACAAGTACCGCCAGTCATTTTTACAAGCTGGTTCGTACCGTCGAGACAGACTACTCCCGCAAGGCCAGTGACTGCACTTGTCGACAAACCAGTAAAGTTGACGCTTCCGTTAACGCTCAACAAATAGTTTGGCGTTGACGAACCAATACCCACCCTGCCGTTTCCGAAAATGGTGAACAATGTTGATGTCGCGGTACCAGCAGCAGTTGAAGATGCAATTATAAAAAGTGGGTTTGTGCTTGCTAGTCCAGAGTTATCGTGGATGGTGAGTTTTGCCGAAGGGGTGGTTGAACCAATGCCAACCTTACCATTGTCTACTACCGTTAACACAGGATTGATCGCAAGCGCGGGGCCGCTCGAATATCCAAAAGAGATTGTTGAGTTAGTATTAGCATTTATCGATGAACCAAGTATTCCCATATAAGTTGGACCTGCGCTATTTGTCACCCATTTATTACCATTCGATGCTGATGAACTATAATAGTAGCCCGTTGCCGAAACGTTCCCCGTAGATGTAACTGTAAACTGATTATTGTTTCCGACTGTGAGCTGCTGACCCGGCGTAGATGTGCCAATCCCAACGTTGCCGACAAAAGAAGAGTTTCCTATACCACTAACAGTTAAATTCTGTGTAATATTTACTAACCCAGCACCATTTATCGACATTTGTACATTACTTCCCGATGTAGTGTCATTTGAGGCGGTATGGAATTTTATATTTTTTGCAATATAGCCACCAGTGGTTCCTCCACCGAAATTCAATTCATTCGTTGAACCGTCATCTGCACCAACCATAACTGTCGTTGGCAATGCTCTAGCTACCATTTGATTTAAGAATATTCTTCCGTAACCGTCGACGCGACTTCCTAGTGCAATGTTACCTGCTACATCCAATTTTTGAGAAGGAGTCGTGGTACCAATGCCGATATTATTTCCACTAAATGTCATAACCTCATTTGTTGAAGTTGAAACCCCGCCATTCAAGAAATGTGTTTTTTTACCAGAGATAGCTTGAGCGATATACAAATCATTTGAACTACTAAGAATATTTGAATCAAGTGCTCCGCCAACATTGTACGCCGTCGTCGTACTGTATCCTGAGTTATTGATACCCATCCACATAAAACCACTAGTGAGCGTTCCTGTATCAGCTGTTGCTGCATATCCTGATTGAGCATTTACACCCTTTGAATGGTTAGTGATGTTGAACTGCAAGAAGTCATTGACCGTGCCATGTGCGTCAACAGCATTTTCACTCGTATTACCTGTACCCATATCAAGAGTCAATTTACCAGGCATAGTAGGATTCCAACTATCTGTTGTTGTACCAATATAGAGAGTACTCGTAGCTATTAAATTGCCTGTAGTGATATTTCCATTGAACCAACCGTCTCCAGCAACCGTGAGAGCTGAACCCGCGGTAGTTGTACCAATACCTATATTTCCTTGGACCAATAAACCATTTGTTGGAGCTGTATTGACGTTCGCATATGATGAACCTATAACTGCCCCTCCACCAACATCCAGTGTATTTCTGATACTTGGTATGTTAACTCCACTCAATATACCGTTGTTATTAAGTGTCAACTGTCCTGTTTGACTCATATATGCATATGATTGACCGCTACCATTTGCCCAAAATGTACCTCCCGTTCCGTGATCAAAGTTGAAAAACAAAGCGTTTGTTTTTGCACTGATGATGCCGTTGCCTGTTGCGGGATTTGTACGAAAATCAGTATATGCGGTACTACCATCAGTGCCGCCAGTATAAAAACGATACGCTCCAGCGAGGATGGACTGGCCACTAATATATCCCGTTCCAGTAACTTCAAGTGTATTTGCAGTTGCAGCCGTGCCAATACCCACATTTCCCATAAAAGTTGTGGCACCTGCAAAACTACTTATCGCTGTTGACGTTGATTGTATTGAACCAAATACCCCAAGACTTGCGGCGAGGTTTGAACCCGCCGTAAGTGTCGTCGTCGCACCTGAGTTTGAGAAATAGTTTGTGCCAGTACCTGTTGGTGTTGTTGTGGCGATTACATTTCCTGACGCATCGACAGCAAGAAAACTATTTCCAAGAGTTGAGATTTTGAGACCAGCAGTGGTGGTGGTTGCAATCGCTGTTAACGTTCCACCAAAATATCCAGTTCCGACAAATGCGGCGTTTCCCGCGGCATCAATACCTGCCTCTACAGCTCCACCTGATTCGTCAGAATTTTTTATAAATCGGAGAAACTGGGTCTGAAGACCGCCAAAGGCGCCATAAGGAGCAGTATCGAGGGAAATATTAACATTATTGCCATACACGAATTTCATGTTTGGAGAATCGGTCGTACCGTTACTAAACAAAATACTTCCTTTTCCTGACGCTGCTGTTGTGTATGTATACCCTCCACCACCGATCATCACTTGGCCATTTCCCTTCGGGGTCAATGTGAGATCTGCGTCAGCAGAAGACCCAAGAACAGACAATGATGGACTCGTAGCTGATCCAGCAATAGATATATAGTTTGCTGAGCCTGTACCTAGCGCTGCTGTGCCAGCTGAGTTCAATGTACCTCCAAAAGCTGCTGCGCCTGTTGCAGTAATAGTCCCTCCAACATATGTATTACCTGCAACTTCTAGTTTGGCTGTTGGTGATGTCGTGCCGATACCAACTGACCCATTATTTCTTATATAGAAAGATCCTGAAGCAGAGTTAGATTCGATCTGGAATGGAAATTTATTATTGAGTGCATCATACAATGAAAAACCTGGATTTGTTGTAGTCAACAAACTAACAGCTGCGACCGACCATTTTGATGTTCCTGATGAATTGTAAACATTAACATCTGCATTACCTGAGTTAATTCCGGTAGCACCATACACAATTGGCCCACCTGCTGCTGTTTCAATAACAGTGAGAGGGTTTGTTGGCGTGCTTGTACCAATTCCTACGTTGCCATTCTGCAAAATTGTAAGCATCGAGGTTCCTGTCGAAGATGCGACAACAAAAGGATTCACTCCGGCTGAGCTAGTGCCTACGACGGTAAGCGTGGCGCTTGGAGTTGATGAGCCGACACCGACATTTCCATTTGAAAGTATTGACAATACACTTGCAGCCGCTTGACCAAAAAACTCAGCGACTTTTCCAGCTCCACTTTGAAGAATGCTTAAAAAAGTTGTCGCTGATGATGTCGAGTTCTGAATATCATTTCGGACAAACTGAGAATCACTAACGCCGTTCAATGTTTTTGCAACTGTCGATGTGCCCGCATACATAGATGCCGGTACCGCGCCAAGCATTTTACGTGGTGTCATTTCACCATCCCATGAAGCAGTTCCGCTTGACCCGCCAACTTCGACTCCAAGGTAAAGTACCTGATTAAAATCAACACCGGTTATCGGAGTAGTACTTCCAAGCAAAACACTAAAGACCCCATTTGCAAGAGGGATACGGCGATCAACACCCGTACCGTTACACGTCACTCCATTATCAGGAGAATAACAGTCAACTTCACTCCACAGCGGTGAGCCTCCTGTTGGGGTCGTGTACAACTTGAAACGAACTGAATAGTTACCACTTGCAACGGCAACATTTGACGGCGTCATCAAACGTCCTTGGTAATTTATTTGTTGATTGAAAATTGTGCCCGCATGAGCGATCGTACTCGTTGCCCAAAAAAATCCGCCAGTAATTACCACAGAAAAAACAATCAGAAACACCCTCGACCAGATTGTCATGAGTGGAGATCTGGTCATGGGTCCTGGATAATTACTCTAGTTGACGTTCCGATGGATGGTCCCGTGATCACCACCGGCACAGTATTGGCACCACTACTAAGACCATTTTTTATTTCATCATTTGAAACCTTCGTCGGTGTACGGGAGCTTTGCAAAGAAGCCTCGGGACGCGATCCGACGTATACCAAACCGCTTACGATACAAATAGCAATGCTGATAGTTAGAAGGACTTTTTTTAAAGAAAATACACGAGTTGCTGGAGCGTAATGCTTCGTCGAAAAGTGAACTCGGACTGCAGAAGCGCTCACCATCCATTTATTTCCTACTTTTTTACCAGAAATGGCACCAGAACGAACGAGCGCACCAATATAGTCAGCGTGATACCCTGAAATTGATGCTGCCTCCTTTAATGTGATGTAGTCCTCAAATATGGCCATGTTGAGGGCTCGTATAGAAATCTCGAGTAACTCGAGATTATTTTTTTGTCTTTTTGAGCCCTATGTCCTTAATTATACCGCATTTTTTTGCTAAAAAATGATGAAAACACCCTTTCTGTGTATAACTATTCTAAAGGACACGGGTTAAGAAAAATGCTATTAAAATTGATGCATAAAATAGCACCAATAATGGTTGTCTGGCTGGTACATCATTGCTTGGCACTTGTAGTGATGACGTCGCCACTTTTGCCGCAAGATCAGGAACTGCGAACACCCCTTCGAGTCGACTATCTACGCCAATTGCTAGAAAATGTATTGTGAATGGTGTCTGATATTGATATGCAAAACCCGCCGGGACGACCATTTGTTCCCAGCCATTTGCGAGCGATTGAAACAGTAGATTGGCATTTGGAAATTCCATTATTATCTCCTCGGTGTACTTAGGTATAATCCCCGGTGGTATATCCACGGTAAGTGCAGCATCGGGCACAATCGTCACTTCCCCGTTAGGCGCTGTTAGGGTTTTTTTATTTTGAATAAAAATAACTGACTGAAGTGTTGTTGTTGAAAGCCGAGTAATCTCTCCCCCAAAAAGTGGTGCATCTGAAAAAACTAAATTTAAAGGCGCTGGAACATATAGGTTTGTGACGCCTGAAGAATAGTCGCCAACATTATTTTTTGTGAAAATTGTATAGTAGTACGTAATACCTTTTGCCACGCTCAAGTCTTCATATTGGCTGCTCGCACCCTCATAGACAAGATATCCTTCATCCGGATCACGTGGAAAATATCGCGTACCCCGTGTGATGCGCACCCCGACAACACGAGGATCAACCGTCGTTGATGCATTCACCCAATCAAGCATTGCCTCCCCCGCCGCTGATTCATGTGAAGAAAAGCTTATTACATTCGGCGGAATACTATGACCAATACGTGGCAATGTTACAAAAGAATATAAAAAATAATTTGTTGCCCCCTGTACTGAATTCATATGGACAACAACATAATAGGTGATGCCCGGCCTGAGGCTGTCGAGCGTTATATTGTGGTGAGTACTCGGGGTAATTTCTGAAAGTGAACCGGCTGTTGCGTCAGGGTCAACGCCCCATGAAAATGTAGACACCGCAGCGAGGTTACTCGTCCACTGCATGGTAACACTTGATAATGTGACCATAACACGAAAATTGCTAATTGATATGGGGGTGAAGGATTGTTGTGATGAAAACGCTTTACTACCCCCGCTTGATGTTGATCCCTCTGCTGGAAATACAGGCTGTGGGCCTGGCTCTGGAACCACAATCGGATGAACTACGACAATACGCGTTACACTCGTACTAAGGCCGTTATTGGGGTCTGTGACGCTATATACGAGTGTTGTCGTACCCGCTATAGAGGTGTTGACTACTGGGCCATTATTTACACCTCCGGTAATGACGACCATATTACTAATATTCTCCCCTTCTGTGTCCGTCGCCACGGCTCCTGGTTCAATAAAAACATCGCCCACACTAATATCAAATGGGTTTTGCCCATTGAGTACGATCATCGGCGGTATCAATGCACCAGCAACGTGAAGAGTAACGACACTACCGTCACTCACCGCCTGAACAGGCTGTGTATTACTTAATAAAATTATAAAGACAAAAAGAAATACAAAAATTGCAATTACTTTTTTATCCGTTTGTATCATCGCTGTATTATAGCGCAACGGCTGTAACGGTAATAGTTGCTTGATATGCCCCAGAATCTTGTATTTTTGCTGAACCAATTTGGGCTTGGAGAATTACGCTCGTCTGAGTACCCGAAGGTTGATTTGATGCTACTGATTGAGAAATTAATTTCTGGGTTGTTGAGAGCCCATCCCAACATGCATATGCAGTATCTGATGAGCCGCTATTACACACGGAGCCATTGTCCTTGTAGCGGGCTATTATATCAGAACCTTGTGGAGTAAACCCAAAAGCTGAAGCGCTCGATAATATTGACCATGTTAAATCAGGCGCAGATCCGCTGGGTGTATAGTCAGCAAACGAGGCACCACTCGATGCACGTAAGGCTGGGGATGATGATGCTTGGATATAAAGTCCATACCCTGCCGCGTCGTCTGTCGTCACCGTCCACGATAATGAGCTTGTGCTGACCCCGCCGGTTATACCACCGATACTTGGCATCGAAATATTGCCCTGCGAAGAAAGTGACAGATATGTCTGAAACATTTGCTGGTATCCAGCCTCCATGACATAACTTGTGCTACTTCCCACTCCGGCACCAGTTTCGCCAACCGTATCTTCGTTAAGATAATTCGGGCTCGAAGAAAAAATACCACCGACATCAAGAGCGTCTATATTAATCTTATAGTTACCACTCTGCATCGCAAAACCAACTAAAGGTAAGCTCAGGAAGCACAAAATAATACTGAGAAACTTTCCATATGACATTTATTTTTTACGTCTAAACTCAAATCGAGATAAGAAGTAGTAGATGACGAAAGCAATAACAACCAAGCCGACAAAGAATGTCACGATAACTTTCCATGGCAAAACCCAGAAAACAATCGTCTTGGTGTCGATAACATTGTCGTAACTCCTATTTAAATTGACCGTTGCAGTGTACCGACCAATTCGAAAACTATTGTCATTCCATAATACGTCGCGATATCGAAGCGCGTTTGGAAGTGAAAAATATGCATCAACAGGAAGATTGGCTACCTCGTTACCAAAAAAATTGTAAACATGAACCTCTCCATATGGGGCAAGGTAAACTGAGCCATTATTATTGAAAAGAATCTTGAAATCTGTTGGGGATACTGAATAGACACTCTGCGATGGGTTAGCACGGAAATCTTCCAATTGTCCACTTGTATTTACTGTACCGTTTACTCGAACAAAAAATAGAACTCCGATTCGAGAAATAATCTTTGCAATACCTGCAGTCGTAACGGTATCTGCATTCACCTGAGGTGCGTTCGAAACGATTACGGCAGCATAGTACCCTCCAGGTGTTGCATCTTTCGGAACGCTAATCGTTACAGGTAAAGTGACACGGGTGCCGAAATGAAGCAAAAAATCTGAAGAAGCAGGAAGCAACCAATCCTTCAAAGAAAATGGGCTCTTGCTAGCACCAAGAAGAACAACTGGGTTTGTCTCATCTGTCGATCCAACAAAGTCTTCGCTTGAAACCGAAAATTCGGTAGGTTTTGCTATGCGACTCGTAATAGAAATATACTGGGTTATTGTATCACCTGGGTTCGCGTGTACCTCCATTTTTCCTGGTTCAACAACAAAATCCTCCTTGTCATCGACGGTTAACGACGTAAACTGAAGACCTGCTGAAGTTGTAACAGAAGCTGTCGACGACGCGACGGTAGTAGCAGCTTGCGCCTGAGGTAGATTGAATAAGGTGACTACTGAAAAAACAACAAACAGATAGCTAGTCGCCGTGATAACTTTCTTGATAATTCGTCGATTGTTCGTATTCAAGATATTCTTCATTATAAAGCTGTTGCTGTAGCTACGATCGTAGCTGTATATGTACCTGATGGAACGTAGAAGTTATTTTGCTGTACAGCATAACAGACAGTTGTACTAATTCCTGTAGGAGTAGTAGTTGCCGCACGCTGCGCGACAACAAACGGGCTTGTAGTGAATCCCTTGTATTTGAGAGTTGTTGAATTTGTATCTGCAGCTCCGGCACATTGTGTACCTGTACCCCATGTTCCTGTAGGTGAGTCTGTTCCGAAAACACTGTAACCGAATGCAGCAGTACCTGACGTTACAGACCATGTGTTAGGTGCTCCTGTTTGATAATCTGCGATTGTAGCTGCTCCAGATTGCATTGCGGGACTTGTCGTGGCGTTGATACCGAGTGTATACCCTGCAGAGTCGTTTGTGTTTACGGTCCATGTAGTTGTGCCAATAGCAGTGCTCTGGGAAACTCCGAGAGCTGTACTCATCGTCGTATTTGTCGGGCTAGATATAGCAATACCTGCTGTCACGTTCAAGGTGACAACAACACTACTAGTTGCGACAGCAGAAGCCGTCGCCGGAGCAAACGTCGCTGTGGCGATAACGTAAGCTACCACAAATAGAAATCCTGCTGCCCCAAAAGAAGTACTGAGGACTTTTTTGGATTTCTTCAAACTGAAATTTAAATGATGCAACATGAGGTTCAGCTAGATTATTTGTTAATTACTGTCAGTGGTACAACTATATTAACACGCCTAATTAAAAGTGGTAAAACGAAAGTCTAATTACCCGTAGATAAGTTGTGGATAACTTCCCATACAGACTATTATCCGTAGATAAGCAAAAAGCGCCCCTTTGGGGAGCGCTTTCTGATGTTGTTGTACCGATAAGCCGAATTTTGTCAGCCAGTACTTGCGCACCAGCTGGACAACCATTTATCTTGGAGGTGAGTTACCCCACCCCTCGAGCGACACTCATGCTGACATTACTGCCAGCTAGCACGGTCTTGCACCAAAGTAAGGATTTAGCCGTTGCACCCGCTCCGTTACCGGAGCGACTCATCCGTGCTGCAGACTTGCGCCTGCATCATGGATGCCATTTGCTTTCGCTAGTGGCGTCTCTGTTCGCACCTCGCGCGTTGCCGCGGACGGGCGTTACCCGCTACTGTCCTGCATCAGGGCTTGCGCCCCAAAGCTGGTGTTCGGACTTTCCTCAATGACGCGCACTTGCGCTTGCGCCACAGCGGTTGTCTGGTACAGCTCGATAAATATACTATATTTTGACGCTCTTGACAAGGCCTGCCACTGTTGTAGATTTATATCCAGCTAGTAAACAAATTGAAACCACAACCCTGTTCTCATATTTATGAAAATAATCATTGCTCAGAAGGTCGGCAAAACGCAGTCGCATAGCTTCATACCTGTTCCGTTGTCAGTTGAAAATATGTTGCCCAGACAAGTGCTTCGTGGAGAATTTTTCCTGACATGCGTCAAACATCGCTTGCTTTCAAAAGACGACGTCATCCTGCACGTCCTTTCCGTTAAAGATTGGCCGCGGACAAAGGCACGGAGACTCACCCATGATGGGTTTAGCCACCTTACTGCCGCCGAATGCAGAAAAGTTGGACGAATCATGGATGCGACGTTTGGGTTTATGGAAATCAAACTTCCGTCAAAAACCTGACACCACTTTCGTCTTGCAAAGCAAAAGCCGCTTCGAGAATCTCGAAGCGGCTTTCTATTTTACTATTCTTTTGTCTCCTCTTTTACCTCCTCTGTTTTTCCGTGGGCATGACTATCAACTTCGTAACTCGTATTCTGAGCTTCGAAAAAGTTCACCAGCTCGTAAACATCCGTCGCTGTCGACATCCATTTTGCAGGATTGGTGACATTGTAGTGTTTTGGAAAACCAAGCTCTTCGAGACGGCGATCGGTGACATACTGTACGTATTGATTTACATAATCGGCATTAAGTCCAAGAATTCCATTTGGAAAAAGGTCTTTGTTGTATGCGGTTTCAAGATCCACACCCTCAATGATGATATTGCGAATCTCATCAGCAAAATCCCCTGTCAAAAGCTCTGGATTTTCTTCGAGAATATTGTGGATGAGATTCATTCCAAACTTGAGATGAAGCGACTCGTCACGAAGCACCCAGTTGATCATCGAACCAAAATTACGGAGTTGTTTGCGCTGACGGAATGACAGCACCACCATAAAGCCTGAATAGAACCAGATACCTTCCATCACGATATTTGTAGCAACAAGGTTTCGGATAAAGTCTTTCTTTCCTTCTACCGTCTCAATATCAAGACTGTCCTCTGTCATGCGCTGCATGTATTTATTGATGTAGCCCTCCTTTGCCTGCATCGATGGAATGTTCAAGTGAAGGTTAAACACCTTATCTCGATCAAATGGGAACGTCTCGAGAACATACTCAAATGCCACGCAGTGATTTGCCTCTTCCCACATTTGCTTTGCAAGATAAAGATGACACTCGGGAGATTTTAGATACGGATAAATACCAAGAGCGATTGATCGATTGACGATTAGCTCAGCCGGATTAAAGAATGCCATAAGAAACTCCACCGCATGCTTCTCGTCCTCCGTCATCTTGCGCCAATCATCGAGATCTTCTTTTAAGGTAATCTCGTGCGGAAACCATGTATTACGAACAGCTTGGTTGTAGAGGTCATATGCCCAACGATATTTGATGGGGTGAATATTTGTATCCTGTGGTGAAAATTTTCCTAGTAACATAATGAGTGGTGATTATTTATGTGGATAATACATGCTAACTCTACTGACAAGCCTCACATTGCGCAAGCTCGGCTGGATCGATTGGGCAAACTTTTGGCTTTACTTTTATTGATGACTGGGGCTGTGCATGTGGTGACACCTGTGACTGAGCGGGATTTGTCGAAGTAGCAACTGCTGGCTGAACCTTTTTTAAAATATCTGCATTGAGCGGCATATAAGTTGATCCTGAAGGTTTATGAGTTGGTGCCTTTTGTGTGACATGTGGAGATGAATGCGATACGGCTGAATGAACCGGCGCAGGTGGAGGCTCTATTGCCTCGACGACCGGCTCTGCTTTAGGAGCTTCCTTTTCACTAACATGAGGCTCAGCGTGTGAAGTACTCGGGACAGCCACTCGCGCAAACGCACCAAGACTCGACATGGAAGCTGACATCGGACTCACGATAGGCTCTTTTATCTCAATAGGTGCTGGTACCGGCGTAGATTCTGCAGCAAACGCTCGTGCAACTGCAGCAAAGCCTGTCTTACCCATTTTCTCAGCTTTGTTGACCTTTACTGTGCTCTGCTCTGCGCTATGGCGAGGCTTCATATGGAGATAGTATGTCGACTTGAGTCCTTTTTCCCACGCGGTCATGTAGATTTTCATTGTCTCATCAAGATCGCGTGTCTCGAGATACATATTTCGCGAAAGAGCCTGATCAACCCACTTCTGTGCTCGTGCGGCGACTTCAATATACGCATATGGAGATGTCGTAAATGATGTCTTGTAAATATCCTTTATGTACTGAGGAATACCGTCGATATCTGAGATATCTCCTTGGTGTTCGACAATGAGCTCTTTGACCTTTTCCCAAATGCCCATGTTTTTCAAATCCTTTACAAGGTTGTGGTTGAGATCGAGGTATTTTCCTGAAATTTTATTACGTGAAAAAACTTGAGCAAAGCGAGCGTCGATGCCTGGTGTCGTTCCCACTACAAGCCCGATGTTTGCGTTCGGGGCAACGGCCATGAGAGTTGCGTTACGCATACCCTTTGCGACTTTTGCACGAAGAACATCCCAGTTGAGTCCCTTGTGACGACTGTCACGGATAATAGTGACTGGTGAACCACGCTCATCCTCAACTTTTTTCATCGTGTCGATCGGCACTTTACCTTTTGACCATTCAGACCCCTTGAAGTGTTCGTATGAACCTCGCTCCTGTGCGAGATTTGCACTCTCGTCGATGGCCATGTAGCTGACAAATTCAAAAATACGATCTGCAAAATCCCATGCATGCTCACTATCGTACGCCATGCCAAGTCGCTCGATAGTATCTGCAAATCCCATCACACCAAGACCGACGGCGCGGTTTTCTTTGTCTGACTTTACTGCCTCTGGGATCGGTAGGACATTTATATCGATAAGATTGTCGAGCTGTCGCACTGCGAGACGCACCGACTCCTCAAGACGCATCCAATTGACCTCTTTATCTTTGACGTGAGCCGCGAGGTTGAGTGACGCAAGGTTACATACAGCGACATTTTCTTTGTCCTGAGGAAGACAGATTTCGGTACAAAGGTTCGACATATGGATCGTGCCTGTATTGTTATTGAGGGCGCGATTGTTTATGGTGTCTTTCCACACAAGCCAAGGATGCGATGTTGACTGGAGAGATACGAGGATCTGGCGATATTGCTCTGCAGCTGGAACCTTTTTAAATGCCCGTATTTCACCTCGTTCAGCTTTTTCAATATACTGCTCATATCGCTTACTAAACGCCTTGCCGTAGAGCTCATTGAGATCTGGCGTTTCTGCAGGGTCAAACATATACCAATCCTGTCCCGTCTGGGCTCGCTTCATAAACTCATCTGAAAGATATGCGGCGGTATTTGCTGTGCGCATACGTGCATAGTCGTCTCCGGCATTGTGCTTCCAGTCGAGAAATTCTGGAAAATCGAGGTGCCAGTTTTCCATGTAAAAACAAAGCGCGCCTTTCTTTTTTCCACCACGCATAATCGCGCGGATAGCAGTGTCTATAATCTTTGCAAATGGCGTTGGACCGCTTGATGCTCCACCAAAGTTTGATTTGAGTGGCGAACCAGCTGCGCGAAGCTTTGTAATCGATGCACCGATCCCTCCTGACCCCTTCGAAAGAAGCATAACGTCGGAAACTGACTTTGCGATATGGTTCATGTCATCGTGAACTTCAAGTAAGAAACAATTTGAAAGTGCGGGACGTGTGGTGCCGGCACCGAGATTGGTCGAACCACCGGCGATGTACTCCATCTGTGACATTTTCTTGTAAAACTTCTTTGCATATGCAGTAGGATCCTTTTCGTTGTACGAAAGTCCCATCGCGACGCGCATGAAAAAATACTGCGGCGTCTCCAATGGATGCTGATCGGTATCTTTTAGGAAATATCGATTGAGAAGCCCGTCGAGTCCGGCATACACAAAAAGCTCGTCTCGATCAATATCGAGAACTGCAGCGAGTGCGGCGAGGTCATACTTTGACCCCATGTCGGGATGAAGACGGTTTTCTGCGACGCCATTTTTTACATAGGCAATAAATGCGTCTCGGTGTTTTATCTTGAGATCAGCCTCATCATCCTTGTCATAGTTACCCACTACACGACGATAGATAGTCTTGAGGAGGAGTCGTGTGGCGATCTTATCGTACTCGATGTCCTCTTTTATGTTTTGGACAGCAGCATTTATGGTCGCCTGGTCCATTTCCTCAGTCGTCATGCCATCATAGAGTGTGAGACGTGTTTCTGTGGCGATCTGCGTAACTTTCGCAATTGGATCGGTAAGACCGATACACGCTCGCTCGATAGATCTATTGATGTTGTCTGCATTGAACGGAGCTTTACTTCCGTCCCGTCGGGTAATTGATATGCTCATGAGTGGTGGCTAATGAAGCTAATAAATTGTTTTATAAAATACCTTTGATGTCGTATCATTATACCCTGTTTCCAATGAGAAAAAATAGAATCGCAAGACTTTTTTATGTAACATAACAAAAAAAAGAGCGTGGCAAACGCATCGTAAAAAAAACTATAAAAAATGGGGGTTCGGGAGGTACTTTTTTATAAAAAAATATTTTATCCCACATCGCCAAAAAAAATTTGGCTGTTTTTTAGGGGTTTTGCACAGCTTTCTTTGCAAAATCGAGAACATCTCCCACTTTTACATTATTTTTTCTTGCATAGCCAGCATTCGTTTCTATTATGTATTTTGTAGACGATGGGGAGTAAAAAATAGCTGGATACGTGGATGTCGCAACATTTGATTCGACATGGGAAACCGTAAAATCTGCGTCGAGCGAAATAATATCAATCGAAAAGAGCATGTCCTTCATCCAGATACCATAATTTGCAGCACGATCAAAAACAAAAAGCATACCGGTATCTACAGGAAGTGAGGATCGACCTCCGAGTCCATGCTCTTTTGCAGCCTGTGTACGTACAACAATGAGTGAAAGCGGCTGACTAACGACATTCTTTTGCTCAACAGCGCTCGATGTGAGCAACGGCGATGAATTTACATACATTTCATAACAAAACAACACTGCCCCAAGAGAACAAACACCAATAACATACCAGTAATACTTAAATTCTTTGTGGTTCTCGTGATGCTTGTTTTTATGCTGTGACATATGTAAAAGAATTTTTCAAACTTGCTTATTGTGGAGCCACCTCTCAGAGTTGAACTGAGGACCTTCGCTTTACAAAAGCGTTGCTCTACCAACTGAGCTAAGGTGGCGTATTTTATTTTTCACTACTTTTCAACCTAGCTCTTTCTTCTACTTTACCCCCGACTTCTCTGTTTCGCCAATACGCTTTAGATAAAACGATGCACCGCCCTTTCCGGTAAGCTCACCCCTTCCTGTCACCATATCGATAACCTTTCTCGAATGTGGGTGGGAATGAGCGAGCTCGCTTGCTCGAAGATAGATCGTTCGCAACGCAGAGAGTGCATGATATGCAAACCACTGTACTGCGACGATACCATTATGCACATTGATATGAGAAATTACAAATCGTCCGGTATCATATGTCACACGAACAAACGTATCGGCACCGGCCCCGAGTCGAGCGAGAATAGAAGTGTTGCCACTTTTTACCTCAGCACGCTTCAAGACGAGCATCAAGATAATGCCAGCGAGTGCGATATAGAAGATAATAATAGTAGTATACATATATCTTTATAATGGTAGCAAAATACAGGCCTCGGCGCTACTCTGCTACGCCGAGTCGAGTAAAGCGGGCGACCTCTATTTTCTCACCAAATTTCTGCACAGCGCTGTCAATAAGGCCCTGAATTGTAATTTCTGGGTTCTTGATAAATGGCTGATTTAGGAGGACCATTTCTCCAAAATACGACGCCAGCTTCCCTTCGAGGATCTTGGCAACCATCTCCGCTGGCTTTGGCTTGTTGGCGACACCATTTGCAGCTGCTTTTTCGGCATCAGCCTTCTTCATCTCTTCCTCGAGGACTTCTTTTACTTGTGCACGCTCAGCCTCGGTGATATCAGTCAAACGGATAAATTTTGGCTTTGCAGCAGTAACGTGCATAGCGATGTCACGAGCAAGAGTCTTGAACGCATCATTTCCAGAAACAAAATCTGTTTCACACATGAGGACGACCATGGCGCCAACTGTACCAGTGGCATGAATGTACGATTGCACTGTCCCAGCGCCAAATGTCTTGTCTGCACGCTTACCAGCAAGATCACCGCTCTTCTTGCGAAGTGTGATAATAGCCTTCTCGGTGTCACCACCCGCGTCTTCGACAGCCTTTCGGCACTGCATGATAGAGACACCAGTTTTGTCGCGCAAATCTTTGACTTGTTCAGTTGTAATCGCCATAGTATTTATTTAATTAAACTAATAACAATAATAATACCACTACTTGGAAGTGAGTAGTACTATGCTTTTACTGTAGCTGTAGCAGGGGCTACCTTTGGAGCTTCAACCTTTTCAAGCTTTCCAGCCTGATATGCTTTGACGACTTCGTTCATAAAGAATTCGATGCTTGTTTTTGAAGAGTCGTTGCCGATGATAGGATAGTTTGCAACTGTAATGTCACAGTCTGAGCCAGCAACAGCGATGACTGGGATGCCAATATCCTGAGCTTCCTTTATAGCTGTATGCTCTTTCTTTGGATCGACGACAAGGATAGCCTTTGGCAACTCCTTCATAGAAACGATACCAGAGAAGAATCGCTCAAGGTTTGCAATCTCACGATCAATAAGAAGACGCTCTTTCTTTGTGTACTTTGCGAGCTCTCCCTTTTCGCGCTCTGAGGTGAGGCGTTCCATTTTCTCAACACGCTTGCGGATCTGAACGAAGTTTGTGAGAGTTCCTCCAATCCAGCGTCCGTCTACGAATGGAAGGCTAAGTGTCTCTGCTGAAGCCTTTACAGCTGCACGAGCCTCGCTCTTTCCACCAACGATAAGGATTGTCTTGCCTTCTTTTGCGAGGCTATGGACAAACGCCTTTGCCTTTTCGAGGAGAGCTTGTGTCTTTTCGAGGTCGAAGATTTCAACCTTGTTTTTAGCCCCGAAAATATACTTTGCGACAGTTGGGCTGCGGCGTGACTTGCTAAATGCAAAATGAGCGCCTGCTTTGAACATGCTTTCAATCATATTGCCTGCTGAATGTGGGGTTTTTTGTTCCATAAATAATGTGGAAGAAGTGTAGCAAATAGGGGCGGAAAAGGCAAGGATGTTGGGCTGTATCGGGCCACCTATTCACATTTTTTACAGAATATGGTGCAACTCTTGATTTTATTAAAATTTTAACAAATCTTTATCAGGATTTTATCTCACATCCGTATGATTACTATTGCATGCCTTTGTGGTTCGAGGTATGCAGTGGGCCCGCTAATGGCTATAGAGCTTTAAACTTACCACTTAAAGCTTACGGGTTCGATTCCCGTCGGGTCCACAGAAGCCGAGTTTTCATCGGCAAACTCCTCGAATAGTCTTGTGGTGCTTAACGAATCTCCGGTTCGATAGCCCTCGCTCTTGGTGTATGCGAGTTTTGCCTCAAAAAGGAAAAAGAATAGCCTTTGTTTTTCGACCGTGCTGACAGTTTCCCATATGCTTATTGGGTTTTTCAGCATTGTAGTCGACTTGCGCAGTGCGGTTCGATAAGGCACGCCGAGGTCGCTTCTAGTATCTTGAGGGCCTTTGCCCCCAACTTCTTTAGCGATCTCCTCGATCTGCTCCTCATAAGCTCCTCGCAACGTCTCTGATCTGGTCGTGCGAGCAAGCTCTGATAAGCCACGTATCTTTTCCTTTTGCTCCTTGTAGTGTTGCTCTCTAGCACGTTCTGACGCTTTCAGCTCTTTCACTTCCTCTTTCCACACACGATCAAAGGTCAGTAGAACTACTTCATTTACCTCTAATTTCAACGTGTTGCGTCGAAGCAATGCATTGAAGTCTCGCTCGACATCTTTTTTAGCGAGCATCTTGGAGTACAGACTACAGCCTTTGATTGGGCAGTAGTAGTATTCATACACCTTGGATCGTCCTGTACACGGTGCTGCCGTGAGCTTGTTGTTGCAAGCTGGGCATAAAACGAGGCCCCTCAACGGGAAGTCATCCGAGATGTCATTACGAATGCGAGACTTCGCAACATCTTTCGCTAGACGCTTTGCTATTCGATTAAACGTATCCAGTGAAATAATGCCTTTATGTTTTCCTTGGCGACGTGCCACACCCCACTTTGGGTACTCTATATCGCCACAGTGGACGACATCAGTGAGCATATCGCTTACCTCATCAATATAGCGTTCAGGGTTTCCTTTGGAGTTTTTCCAAAAGCCTCGATCCATGAGGAACCTAGCGACATCGATTTTCCTTAGGAGATCGCCCGAGGCAAATTTTTCGAGGGCAGGTTTTATTATCGTCAGGCCCACCTTATTTGCGATAAGCAGTTTGCCGTGGAGAGCATCTTTAATCATGTCATATCCTCTTTTGCCAGCAAATGTCCAGTAGCCCATCTCCAGTCGAGATTTCATTTTTTGTACTACCTGACGACGGTTCTGCTTACGTTCAAGCTGGGCTTGTCCGGCCATAATTAGTTCAGAAAATTCTTCTTCGGGGGTTTCACCAAAAGTATAGTTTAGGCATCGAAGCAAGACGTCACGATCCCTGAATGCTTTTTTTAACTTAAAATGAAACTCCGTATCTCGGGCAAATCGTTTGAGGTCATCGAAGACAACCACAAATCTTTTGTGCGGGTGAGCATCGATATAAGTGAGGAGTGCTTTCATGGCAGGTCTCCTCATAAAGTCTCCACCTCCCGTAAAACTGTCCGCGAAGACTCTATCAAGCGGAACACCTACTAACTTCAAATCTTTTTCGCATCGCCCTGTCTGGCTTTGTAAGCCAGTACCATCAGTCTCCTGTCTTTTACTGGAAACTCGAGCATACACAAGCCCCTCTCTACCTACGTAGGGATTCTGATTCTGGAGTTCTTGGGTTATTGCTTTGTATGTTTTGACTGACATAATTTTGTAGCTCTTGCCTTATCACATTCCGACATAGGGATTCAATGTATTCGAGTCGCTTCTTGATCTGCTCATCGGTACTGGAGTAGTCCTTGAGTATCTTACGATACTCATCAACAGTGACCATATCATTTTATGGTTGTGATTTTGCCCCAGCTTTTTGGTTGATAGCATCATCGTCATTTTAATTGCCCCAGCTTGTGTGCTGATAGCGATCATATATTACTTGTACAGCTTACGCTTCTTGATTACGGCCGACTGTCGTATCCCATTTTCATATTTCACCGTCACGTCACCGTGGTAACCCTTTTCCTTGAATGTCTTGTTGATCTCCAGCAAGGCTGGATCGACAGGTACGATCTCGGTAGTCTCGAGCTCTCGTATCCGCCTCTTTTTGAGCTTGATGCTAACTTCGGTGTGCTTACCACTCCTTACCGATGAAATTGCATCGCTTTCAGGATCAGAGAGCCACATAAGCGGCTTTGGTGGTACCGCTTTCGGGCCAATCTCGTTCAAGATAGATTTGAGAGAAATGAGTAGCATATCGTTGGTCTTGAAATGTGCCTTTTTCGCTATCTCTATCTCCTCGGCACTGCCGATAGCACCGGTGCCATCGTACAGCGCGATAATATAAGGATCATCCTCGCTCGAGTAGGCTCTTTCGACGTAGTACTCGAATACAGGGAATCGTTCAGACCCCTCTTTTCGATCAAGCACACTCTTTTTTACTCTCGCTATCTTATCGAGAGAAAATCCATAGCGTCGGAATCGCTGCACCGCCTTGAGCCATGCCAGCTCGACGGTACTGAATGTCCTCCAGCCCGTATCTTTCGCTGATCGGTATGGCAAAAGGCCACACTTCTCCCAGTGGTTGATTACTCTGTAGGGTATGCCCGTATCGCTTGCTTTGTATGTACGCATGTTTAATCTTATTCGCTCGTTGTTAAATTCAGTACTGGAAAAATACTCGTCGAACGTCAGTCGAAAGCCGGTGCCTCTCGGTATCAGGTATCTATCCGATTCTGTGAACCTCACCTTTTTCTTCATTGATTGAATTATACATCAATGTAAGGTATTGAAGCAATACTATCTGTGGAAAAGTCCCTACCGATCTGTTGTGTCTACCATACGGAGGTGCACACGACTCGCTACGTTGCGCCACGTGGTATTTTTTGTCAAATCACGTTATATTATTGGTACAACTGAATAAGCGCCTAAACCATCGAGTAATCGGTGGCATGGCACAGAAATACGGTTCAACGTAGAAAGCTCCTAGTCAGAGCACGTTGAACCGTCGTATCCCGAAAGGGGTACGGGTCTCGCAAGGGATCGCTGGCTAGGAGCTTTGTGTTTCAAGTCAGTATAAAAACGGTTCAACAAATATGAAAAATAAATATATGGTTTTGGGCGTAGCTATGCTGGTCATAGCTGCCGCTCCGCAATTCGCTCTAGCGTCGTGGTGGAATCCATTTTCATGGCACCTATTCCAAAAATACGAGGCTCCGACCCAGCAGGTTATTCAGATACCCAATGTTGCCACTACGACTGACGTTCAGTCTGGATCCAGTACTATTTCAGTTGCGACCATCGCATCAAGCACTTCCGTCATGTCGACCACGACAAATGAGGTACCTTCACTCAAGAAGGCTGCCAAGCCACAAATACCTAAGCCCAGATCACATGTGACTCCTGTCGT
>JBAXYC010000003.1:0-23837 GCA_037127615.1 bacterium
GGTCTTTATTTTTTTTGCCACCCTTAAAATCTGTTTTTATCCAGTTTTTTAGCCATCCCTTTTCATCAGCGTTCACCACATACTGGCTATCAGAATAAAGTAACACACTGGATGGGTCGGATAAACTTGATAGACCCTCAATTACAGCACGTAATTCCATGCGATTATTTGTTGTCGAGATCTCAGCACCGCTGGCCTCTTTTTCTGTAAAACCACCAACAATGGGGGTACGTAATAGATAACCCCAACCTCCAGGTCCTGGATTTCCACGTGATGAACCGTCAGTAAAAATAGTTATCATAAAAATTATTTATTATGTTTTGATTATATCAACAATTCGAAGTCGCAGCTCCTTTCGTCCGCCAAACATTGATTTTTCCATTGTTGCAATGAGCGTGACCGGTTCATTTGGAACGACATCACGATCGAGACTTTCCTTCCAGTCAGCAACTGTGCAGAAAAATCCAATCGCTGGTACCCGCATATGGTTTGCAAAATAATCCTCAGCTCGGTTTTCAAAAATGAGTTCAAGATGGTTTTTTTCTTTACCAAACTGCTTTACCTGCGTAGGCGATACGTTTCGAAACATAAACAACGGCTTTGGGTTGCCGACACCAAATGGAGCGAGCTTCTCGATAGTGCTCCATGTTCCCCAGTTAACATCTGCGAGCGTGAGCTCTTTGTCGATGAGAATCTCCGGTGACCCCTTCTGTACTTTAGCAAGACGATCAACCGCTCTGTCAAACTGTTCCTGAAGAGTATGCACCTGCGCGTGAGCTACTGCAAAACCTCCAGACATTGCGTGTCCACCAAATTGTATAAACGCGGGCACTGGAGCGGCAGCGAGACCGGCAATAGCTGCCCCGGGTACCAATGACGCATCCTGCACCTCTTGCATGAGCGCGACGAGGTCTGTATACCCATCTGACCTGCATGACCCCTTGAGCACCCCGTCACCATCCCTCCCCCAGAGATAAACCGGGCAGTTATATTCCTCAGCAACTGTATTCGCGACGAGTCCAAGAAGCGACGGCTTCCACTCTGGATTTCCAAGCACGATAACTTTTGGAATGTGAGCATCTTTTCCTGTGCCATATCGCTCTGTCAAAATTTTTTTGACTTCCTTTACAAGTGCTGCGACTGTGCCCTTTCGCTCATTATTTATGGCGTTTAAATGTGTCGCAAATGTGTCGGCCTCATCGACGTCCTGGGTCGCAAGCAATCGAAAAGCATCCATCGGCACCCCCATGCGTGATGCGGCATTAATGCGTGGCCCGATAGTAAAACCAATATCCTCTTCAGTAAGATATCGCTGATCGACTTTTGCTTGACGAAGCAGCTTCATGAGACCGAGTCGTGGCGAGCGGCGCAAAACAGTCATACCAAAATGTGCAAAAACACGGTTCTCCCCACGAAGCGGCACCATATCAGAAAGCGTCGCTATACCCACCATGTCGAGCCACCATTTTTCCTGACCTTCTTTTATGTCAAAACGATCCTTTGTTAAAATTCCTTGAATTAATTTAAATGCGACGCCCGATCCACACAGCATTTTTTCGGGATACATACAGTCTGCTTGTTTTGGATTGATGATCGCATACGCCGGTGGAATTATTTTTCCAGGAAGATGGTGGTCAGTGATGATCACATCCATGCCAGCAGCAGTAGCCTCAGTCACCGGCACAATATCAGCGATACCGCAGTCGATCGTGATCAAAAGCTTTACACCGTCAGCAATAAACTGTTCGACCGCATCGCTATTGAGTCCAAACCCTTCATCGTGACGATGCGGAATATAATTAATAAAATTTGTGAAGCCAGCCTTTTTAAAAAAATCATGAAAAAGCACGCCGCCGGGGATGCCGTCGGTGTCATAATCGCTGTATACAACCACCTTCTCATTCGCCTTCATTGCACCGATGATTCGAGTCACCGCCTTTTCCATATCCTTCAAAAGATACGGGTCATGCGTATGTGCCTCATAGTCTGGCTGCAAAAAAGCCGCTATCTCATGCGCATCAGTGAGCTCTCGTATTCCAAGAAGCTCCTGAAGTAAACTTGGCATTTCAGCACCAGAAATAAGGGTTTTTTGCGGGCGGACGATGTATTGTTTTACAGGCATGCGAAAATTATACCATGCTGTATACTATAGACATGAACCCGGACCAATGTATATTTTGCAAAATTGTTCGACGAGAAAGCCCCGCGTACGTTGTGTATGAGGACCAGCATTTTCTTGCATTTTTATCGACATACCCCGAATCTCCAGGCCATACACTTGTCATACCAAAAGAACACTACCGCTGGGTATGGGATGTTCCAAATGTTGGGGCGTATTTTGAAATAGCGCGTATCATTGCACATGCACAACAAAGAGCTTTTGGACAAGAAATGATTCTCAGTAAAGTTGTCGGCGAGGATGTACACCACGCGCACATTTGGGTTTTTCCAACTATAAACACTAAAGGCTTCAAAGATGACCTCGAGGGAAATAAAAATTTAATTATTGAAGCAATACAAGAAAATATAAAAGATGGGAAGCTGTCATTTACAGACCTGCGGGAATAGAGATAGTCTCTTTGCTATCTCGTCGTAGTACTAGGTAACCTTTTGCCAAGCTTCACAATATAACCAAGAACGATAATAAAAATAATTGGCATAATGACATAGGCAAACGGGCTATATATCAGTGTAACTACTACTGCTCCGGTGAGAATCACAAAAAGTCCAGCAGCAGCATAACGTGCAACCTGCCGAATCCAAAGACCAATTGCTCCAGCAAGCTCTGCCGCCCCAATAAAATACATAAACCATACAGGTAAATGAGCGTGCGAAAAACCATTCACCGACTGCGGGTCTGCGATAAGTTTTGGATACGCAGCCATAATAAAAGCAAGGCTAATAAGAACAAGTAAACTGTAATATGTAATTTTTTGTATTTTTGTCATACTACATAATTATAAAGTGCCATTCTCAAGGGCGTCAACTCCGGGTAGTGTTTCGTTAGCTAAAAACTCGAGCATTGCACCACCGCCCGTAGAAACAAATGTAAAGTCCCCCTCCACTGACCCTCCGGTATCACGGCCAAGATCGGCAATTGCAGCAAGCGTATCACCTCCCCCGACAATACTTTCTGAGCCTTTTTTAGTTTGCGCAATAATAGCCAACGCAAGATCGAGTGTTGGCTGCTTAAAACCCTTTTCATACGCACCAAGTGGGCCATTCCAAAGGATCTGTGCTGCATCAGTAATTTTTTTAGTAAGAAGTGCAACCGTTTCTGGTCCAGCGTCCATGATAATTTCGCCGCTTGCTACAGATGTGGTATTTACAGCGTCTATTTTTTTGGTAACCGTCGTGCCGTCTGGCCGAGCAACTACAACATCGACTGGTAAGATAAGCTTTGCCGCAAGAATTGGGTTTCTAAAAAATCGTTGTAAGTTAAAATCTTTTTGAGACACAAGTGACGCTCCGATAGCCCAACCCTGCTCCTTGTAAAAATTATGAGCGAGTGCACCTCCAACGAAAACATAATCCGCGGTTGCAATAAATTTTTCAATGAGCGGTAGCTTTGTTTCGAATTTGGCGCCACACAATACAAAAAGGAAGGGGCGCTTTGGATGAAAGGCCTCGCTCAAATGTACAACCTCACTCTCAAGTAAAAGACCCGCATAACTTGGTAAAAGCTGTGGAATACCAATGACAGATGCGTGCGGTCGGTGAGCTACAGCAAATGCATCGTCAATATAAATATCTGCAAGTGACGCAAGTTCTGCGGCAAATACTGGATCATTTTTCTTTTCACCGGGATTTGTGCGCAGATTTTCAAGAAGTATACACTCGCCGTCGAGTTTTTTTTCTATCACCCCCGTTGCAGTACGATAATTTTTTACAAAATCCTTTACGACTCCCGCTTTCTTTAAATAATCTGCAACTGGAGCAAGTGACGGCTCCTCTCCGGGCGCAAGATTTGCAGCGTCAGCCGGTGACGCTTCAATATGACTCATCAAAATAACTTTTGCTCCACCGTTGCGAAGGAAATCAATCGTTGGCATAGACTTTCGAATACGAAAATCCTCAACAACCACGCCGTTTTGTACTGGCACATTAAAATCTACGCGCACAAGCGCGCGAACCCCTTTTAGCACTGCTATATCTCGAATTGTTTTCATATTTAAAAATATTTACTGTTGCTACTTGACCATATCAACCGCCTTTAGAAGCTCAGAAAAGCCGGGTTGATTTACACTTTCACGACCAACAAGTAGCCCGTCAACATCCCCCATTGCGATGATATCTGCTGCATTTCTAAAGTTGACCGAACCACCGTACAGTATCAATACGGTAGTCGCTTCATCCTGTCCGTATATATCAGATAGTACTTTTTTAATAAAGATACCTATCTCGTGTATTGCCCCAGGGGTCATCGCATCCTTTGCACCAATCGCCCAGATCGGCTCATACGCGATCACGAGTTTACCGTCAGTTACTGCTTTTCGAGAAAAACCGACAAGAGATGACTTTATTTGTTCTTTAATAAAATCAAGATACGCCCCGTCAGTATCCCTCGTCTCTTCACCAACACACACAACAGCAACAAGCCCTCCGGCGGCCGCTGCAATGGCCTTCCTTGCGACGATGTCATTTGTCTCTCCAGTCTTTCGACGCTCACTGTGGCCCACAATGACATAGGAAAGCCCCATGTCTGCAAGCATCGCAGCACTGACATCTCCAGTAAAAGGTCCGGCTTCTTCAAAAGAAACATCCTGTGCACCAACCTTTGGGTCCTTCACGTGTGCGGCAGCGCCACCCCGTGGTAATGCATATGTAATAAATGGAAATGGTGGACACATGACAACGCTTGTATGTTCGAGAATACGAGCTGTTTTTTTTGTTGCAACAATAATACGTTTCGCGTGTGCAACTGTCGCCGGGTTCATCTTCCAGTTACCAATAACAAGCTTTTTTTGTTTCCTTTTTAACATGGAAACATTATATCACTGTCAGCTAGACCCTACCTAGTGGACTTCCGCCCAAGAAATGGTGCTGTATTGACTCGATGCCAGCGGGAAACTTGGTGGTGGACCATACAATAGATTGCTATCATAGCTAATATTTCGATTTGTATACCCAGTTGCATCAGAATATGCAAACCCATAGCGTTGATTTGTAGCTATCATTCCATCGAGATTGAGCGTTGATCGTGTCGAGCTCGCTCCACATGCACTCGCATAATAGTACCGTCCCGCTCGGCCGTTTTGTGCCACAAGCGCAGCGTCGATCGTCAACGTGTTTAGACTACTATACCCAACATTGAGATTGTTTTGTGCAATAAGCGATAGCACATCTGTGCCGTTGAAGTTGGTGTACATTAGATTATTATTCACCGTAATGCTTTTGCTTGTTGCTGAGCTATATGGAAATGTTCCCGCAGCAATCGTCAATCGTGCGCCATTGATCGTCCCATCAACCCAAATATTATCTTCTACGAACACAACGCCACTCGCAGGAAATGCGTAGTTAGCAACAAATGACTGCGAATTTATACTCCACGAACCCCAGCCAGTCTGTGAATTTACTGTTGTGTTACTTATGCACGACGCGTCCGATAGTGTCTGCAGTGAATTTACTTTATAGAGATCAAACGTATCATTTGTTTTTAACACCATACGATATCCCTGTACTCCAGATGCCGAAAAATAGCTATTGCTTGCCTGTGCCGTCGTCTTCAACTGTGCGAGATTTGTAATCAATCCACTAAAATCAACCACAGGTACTGGAAACTGGCGTCCCGCCATAAAGACTCCGACATTACTTGGAGGGGTTGGTTGACTCGCTGGAAGCGGATCCCCTGTTGTATATACGCCATAGCGCTGTACTCCATCATTGAGGTCAGGATCAATATACGTAGAAAGGGCGCTCATAATAGTGTTGTGAGTAACACCATCAAAGTGAATCCCCTTATTTGACTGCACTGGACCAAACACGACTGTTCCTGAGCCGAAATTCATATTATCATTTGCAACCACTGCGTAGCTCGCAAGTGAAGGGATGGCAAGTCTTGTTTGGATTGCCCTTTTTACTTTTGGATCAGCCGCTACTGTGCCGGTCGCTGTAATGGTCACAATGGTTGTACCCGTCGGAGGTGGAGTGATTGTCAACGCAAATTGACCGATTTTCACTCCGTCTTTATCTAAAAAATCATGGACATATGGTCCGGGGGTTGTCGATGCGTTTCCATCATAATAATCTGCCGTCGCGTGTGCGAGATGCCATCGATAATAATCAATGCCCGCCTCAGCAATCTCGAGTGCCTGCTCACGATTTGTCAGCTGTTCTGAATTCCTGAGAACTGCAGCACCCCACGTCACCAGAGATGTTGTGATCACAATGGCGATCCCAGCAAATACGAGTACATTTACTAAAATAAGACCTTTTTTCATATATTATAGATTATCTTTTAGGTTACGGAGTGTGGCTGCGCTTGTATATGTACGTGGTAACGGTGATCGGTTTGGATCAGCGTCCAGAATGAGGTTTACCTGAACAAGTCGGACCGCACTAACATCAACCGGTTGAGTAAGTGGCGAACTTGTACCTGTAAAATTGTCATCGTAATAATTAAAAATTGATGTCGATGCAGTATTTCGTACATTATACGCCAGGATACTAGACACCTCACCTCCCGTGTATGCAAGAGGTGACCCAGTTGGAGTGATCACGCCTTTTTTTAAAGTAGTCGTTGCTAAATAATATCGTATTTTTTCTTTCAAACCATCCCCGTTGATGTCACTAAAAAAAGTAATTGTGCTCGTACCTGCAGCGACGATCGGGTATGACCCGTCACTTCCAGGAGATGCGCCACGAAGCTCACTCACCATTGTGCGTGTGATATTTCTTGCATCTTGTGCCGTAGAAAAAGATCCGCTCTGAACAGAATTATTGAAAAAAATATTTCGTGCAAATGTTCCAATGGCAATCATGATAATGACGCCGATCGACATTGCTACTAGTGTTTCAATAAGTGTGAATCCTTTATGCATATGCTTATTATACCCTGTATTAGGATAGTTACGGTCCGAGGACAACTGCCTGCTCTTGCCATGATGCTGAAACTGACGGGTTCGTCACGGACGTTGTGTAGCCTGCATCACTAACGCTGAGTGTATACGTGCCCGATGAAAGCCCTTGAAAGATTACCTGCCCTGGTGGAGTACAGAGAGTCGTAAATGTAAAAGCAATATCTGAAACATTTGGGGTTGTTGTTGAGGATTGCGTACTTAAAAAAAGTTTATATCGAAGAAAACGATCACCATCATGCATTATGCCGATCGTTGAGTTTGCTGACGTGTAATACGAACCACTGGTTCCGTCTGGACCAATATACGTCCACGTGGTTGTCGCTGTGGTCGTCGCATTTGTAGCGATTTGCATCATCACACTATTTGGTCCGGCCTCGACAGGCTGACTCGCTGATTGCCATACAAGACTATGAAAATGGCTCGCCGAACCTGTATCAAACGTCGGCGACTCAAGGGTCGCAGATGGGACATATGACCCAGCAAAATTGAGAAGTTTTATGTCCCCGGGAGTTGACGTAACATCTACACCATCGCTATCTGTAAAGTATTTATTTGCTGAAGAAGTAGCATAGTCGATAAGCCCTGACCCTCCTGACCAATCAGTTTGATTGATAAAACCCTGCCCTGTTGTCTGTGTCGACGAGTACCCGGAACCATTTGATAGGGTGACTGTCGCACTACTGAGTGGTAATAATGTCGAACTATCTTTTACTGTAACAAGGAGGCTGCGAGGATTTTTTGGAGCGACAATAAGGAGCATGCTCTGCACGGTATTTGGATTGAGGGCAACAGGGTTTAGAACATTGAGCCCTGCAAGGTCATAGCTAAGAGCGTTCAGTCCAAAAGTATACGAATCCCACTCCATAGAGCTCAACACCTTATTTCCACCTGAGTCTGTAGTTGTGGTGGCACTATATTTTAAAATATTATTTCCTCCAGCATCTCTGCCAATCACTTTCCCCCCACGTAATGTAAACCCAATATTTGGTATCGGACTACACATACTTGTCACACTGGATATATTTAACGTACTCAACTGATCAATTGAAAATGAAATAGGGGTCACCTGCTGAAGAAGGACGGTGGCATCTGGATTTGCAGGGGTTGGGTTTGCAACACTTGTCGGATATGTCTTATCGGTAGAATATCCTGTTTTTGTAACGGTGATATTGTAAGCACTCGTTCCCGTTGCTGCGTCAACAATCTCGAGAAGTCCATTCTCGTCAGTTGTATCGTCGACTACTATCGTAGGTGTTACTTTTGCATTCACAACATGAACAGCCGCGCCCTTTATTGGGTTTCCATTCGCGTCATATGCTTTGATAAGTAAAACACCATTTGTTGAGGCTGTTTCAAGAGTTTTTGGAGCAACCTGTGATGTTACTGTCAGTGGTGTAAAATTTTTGCACGTAGCACAGCTGATCGTGAGGGCGACGAGTTTATTGTCTGCTGGCGATAGATCGTTTCTCGTACTACTTCCGGCCGTCCCGTCAAATGGCAAATCGATATTTCGGATAATTGTCGTCACTGTAAAAGGAATTCCTCCACGCGTCAGCGTCTGCGTCTGGGGGATCACTCCCGCGGGAATGCCGTTTACTACACCAATATTGTTGTACGGCAGATTTCTAACAATCTCAAACTGTTCATCCGCAAGCTGAAAAGCTATCACCTTATACTGGTTTATTGCGGCCAATGTAAACAGGCTAAAATATGCCTGATATGCAGCAAGAGCAATCACTACAAAAAGCGCTGTTCCCACAACTGCTTCCATGAGGGTAAAGCCTCTAGTATTGAGATTTTTTTGGGCAATCTTCATTTTCAAATTAAATTAATTCTCGACAGCTATGAAATAACATTCACGAGCGAGTACATCGGTGAGATCATTGCCACCGCAAAGAATCCGACACCTGCCGCGAGCACCACCATGATGACCGGCTCGATGATCGTCGACATATCTTTTGTCTTCTGCTCAACGTCGTCTTCATAAAAAACAGCGACACCAAGGAGCATCTCCCCCATTTTTCCAGTTTCTTCACCCACACTCATCATTTCCGCCAGAAACGTTGGGTACAGCTTTTCATTCTCGCTAAAGGGTTTTGAAATCGGGTCACCTTTTTTAATAACTTCCTGGGCCTCTTTTAAAACTGCTTTATAATGTACATTTTGTACGACGTCTTCGGTAATACTCACTGCATCCACCATATCTACACCGGAATTCAACAGCGAAGACAGTGTACGAGCAGTGCGAGCAGTATTTACTTCCTTTATAATGCCGCCAATAACAGGGATACGAAGCACGGCGAAATCAATTACTTTTTTTCCTTGTGGCTGGCGTTTCCATGCAACAAGTCCCATCACAATCAAAATAAGTCCCGCAAGTACTAGTAACCCATGATTTCGGAGAAGATCACTAATACTCATGATAAACAACGTGGACGGTGGAAGCTTCACATTCAAATCAGAAAACGTTTTTGTGAGTGTTGGCACAACATAGGTAAGCATGATGATACCGACGACAACCATGGCCGACATAACCACTGCCGGATACATAAGAGCACCTTTCACGCGGCGGGAGAGGGCGTACGAACGGTCCATTTGTAATGCGACAACCTTCATTGCATCTGCGAGTGTTCCGCTCTCTTCCCCGGCCTTTACCATGGAAATAAATAGGGAAGAAAATACTTTTGGATAGGCTTTCATCGCATCACTCAATGTCTTTCCTTTGCTAATATCATCATTGAGAGCTTCAAGAATCTTTTTAAATTCTTTATTTCTTGTTTGTCGACTAAGTACAGATAGTGCACGAGACGCCGGGAGGCCAGCCTGGATCATGGCACCAATATTTCTTGCGAACGTGATCCTTTCTTGCACTTTTACTCCCGCAACGAAGGGGATCTTAATATTTATATTTTTTAAACCACCTTTTGCGTGCTCCTTGAAAGAAACCACTTCGCCACCAGCGTCTTTTATTATTTTATAGAGCTCATAACGATCAGCAGCATCAAGCTCTCCATCGTATGTCTCACCTGTGCTTCGTTTTGCTATATATTTAAAATGAATCATATGTATATATTACTCTGAAATTACGCGAAGAACCTCCTCAATGGTTGTTAGCCCCTCAACAGCTTTAAATATCCCGTCCTCAAGCATGGTGAGCATACCCTCTTTTTTTGCCTGTATCTCAATCTCGCTTGACGTAGCGCCTTTTATAATCAAATCTCGAATAGTTGGTGTCACCTTGAGCACTTCGTGAATACCGAGGCGTCCTTTATAGCCATCATCACCATCTCCAGCTGATACCGGCTTCCAGAAAGGAATCTGGTCCCAGCCGACGTCGGGACCGACCACTTTCTCGTCTCGCAACGCGAGCAAAACTCGATCAATATCGACAGTTTTTGCGAGCGCAGCAAGCTCGGCGGGTGTCATAATATACTTTTCCTTTGTGTCAGAAAGTCGGCGAACAAGGCGTTGACCAATGATGATATTAAGTGTTGACACAAGGAGAAAGGGCTCGATCTTCATATCGAGAAGGCGTGGCATTGCACCCGCCGCGCTGTTGGTGTGGAGCGTCGAGAGCACGAGGTGACCTGTCAGCGCGGCGTTCACCGCAAGTGAGGCTGTCTCATTGTCTCGGATCTCCCCCACCATGATGATGTCCGGATCCTGGCGGACGAGCGTGCGAAGCCCTGAAGAAAATGTAAACCCAATCTCGGATTTGACCTGTGTTTGGTTTACCCTCTTCATCTGATACTCGATCGGATCCTCGATCGTTGAAATATTTACATCCGGCGTATTCAAAATATCAAGGATCGTATAAAGCGTTGTCGTCTTTCCGGAACCGGTAGGTCCTGTGGTAAGGATCATACCTGTTGTCTGCTTTACAGCATGGTGAATACGCTCAAGCGCCTCACCGTGAAAACCTGAGTGCTCCAGTGTAAACCCGGTCACATTTTCACGAAGTAAGCGCATAACAGTCTTTTCTCCGTAGTATGTCGGCAACATCGAGACGCGGAACGAGACTTTTTCACCATTCATATCTATCTTGAAACGACCATCCTGTGGCAAACGCTTTTCATCAAGTTTAAGATTCGAGAGCACCTTTATACGTGCGCTGATCGGTGACTCAGCACTGCGAGGAAGCACCATGGCATCATGAAGAATACCGTCAATACGATATCGCACGAGCGTCTGATCCTCGAGCGGCTCAATATGAATATCCGACGCATTTTGCAAAATGGCATGCTTTAAAAGTGTGTCTACGATACGTACCACTGGTAAATCCTCCGCAATTTTCTTTAAATCCTCCGCTGATGCAGCCTCCCCATTATTTTCCTCGGCGATAGTCTTCAGCGATTCAGACTCTTTTTGAATAATATCGCCGAATTCTGCCTTGAGGCTTTTTTGATACTGCACGATCACACTTTTCATCGACTCTTCGTCGGTGAGACGTGGCAATATTTTCAAATGTACTTTCTTTTTGATGAAATCGATCACTGATAGATCGTCTACATCGAGCATGGCCACCTCGAGGGTATCGTCAGTTTTTTTATACGCCACGATATTATGCGTACGAGCAACAGGCTCAGGGATCATCGATAGTGTATCGATATCAATCTTCTTTGTCTTGAGCTCAACAAAAGGAATTCCGAGCACATACGCCTGCATACGACGCAAATTATCGTCGTGTATCTTTCCTGGCAGCACAAGGATCTCGCCCAGCGTCCTATTCTTGTCTCGAGCTTCTTTTTCAGCGACATCTATATCCGCCTTCGACACAAGACCCGAGTCAAGAATGAATTTTTTTAATTGTCCTTGCTCAATGTACATTATTTAATTTTGAATTAATCTCTCTAATACCAATCGCGGCTTACGACTTTAGTTTTCCTGAATCGTCGAATTCAACACGCATGTATTTCCAAGCTGACGGAAGCCGTAGTTACAAGTATATTCACATAATGTTGGCTGTGGCGAAGCTTCTGTAGCGCTACATGAGGTTACAACTCTACTTGGACTTAGGCCGCTTGTTGCAGACCCTTCGTATGAACACATTGTTGCGTTTGAAATAGGTACACACGATCCTACTCCGCCTGGTCCACCTGATCCTGTGACTGTGAGTGTCACGATATTTGAGTTTGTATCTGCTCCACCAGCACTTGAAATCGCCTTACATGTAACCATATATGTCCTCGTGCCAGTGGTCGTAAATGTGCCGAGTGCGAATGTAGTAACACCTGCCGAAACAGTTGCTGACACAGCACCGGAAACTGAACATGCCCGTGTTGTGTCGATGTTAGTAGTCATCCAAGTAAGTGATGCGGAAGTACCGGTCGCGATAGATGTAGAGGTTTGTCCATTACCAAATGTAAGCGCGATAGACGCGACTGAGTCTGGAGCTGTCGACACATCAAGATTAACAATATTCGATGTTGTAGAAGCCGCACCAGCAGCGACTGTTGCCATACACGTAACAGTATAGGCCCTCGTTCCAGTTGCGCTAAATGGACCTACTGTGTATGCAGTAACGCCAGCGGCGACAGTTGTAGTTGAAACCGCATTCGTAACAAGAACACAAGGTTTTGTCATATCTATATTTGCAGTTGTATTCGTCCACGAAAGTGTAGCAGTATCTGTTGGCAATATTGATGTTTTATCAATAGAAAGTGAGATCGAGGCAACGGGTGTTGTGGTCGACGTAGTATAGAGAGCTGTCCAGCCAACGACATCTGAACCCCACGCATATCCGGACGAAGCACCGGTTCCATCAAATGAAACTCCATACGCGGTAGGTGTTGCACCAGTAGAAACTCCAGATAGACTGATCCATCCATCCCAGCCGTCAGATCGTCCGACACCAACAACAGCGCGTGCCCAGCCCGTCAATGCTCCGCTACCCGATACCTTTGCGTCTGTTCCATAGGTAGTATTTGGAAAACCAGAAAGTCCACCGAACTTAATCCAACCAATATTATCAGACCATGCGTAGCCGGTGAGGTTTCCTAGGGAATCTTTTGAAACACCGTAGTTGGACGTGGGACAAATATTTCCTCCAGTTGAATTGCCTTGTAGGCAGTTGAAGCTGATCCAACCAATCGTGTCAGACCATCCATACCCGTTGAGTGTTGTCTGAGCATCGGCTGTAGCTCGAGGTAAGTGAGAACCAACTCCGGCGAGAACAATAGCTGTTACAACCAAAAGAGACGCAAGGTACAAAAAAGTTTTTTTCATATTGATGTAAAAAGATTATATGTCAATATTCTATCATATTTTTTATACCCCCCAGCGCACATACATATATTGTGTTGATAACTACACATCTGCCTCGCGCTGCGTCATATGAGCCCAGTTGACAAAACGGCTGAAAGGGCTTATTATACGTGTATTACTAGTTCGCTTCACGGCGGGCTAATTTTTTTAAAAGGGCTCTAATAAGCCATATTACAACTAAATAACAATTAAATATATGTTTGATTTAAAGGTAATTCATTCCGTTCTTGAGCAGCTTGAACAAGAGCGCGGTATTCCAAAAGATAAGATGCTCGAAGCAATCAGCCTCGCCCTCGCTACTGCCTATAAAAAAGAGTACGGCAAGAAAGGTCAGATTGTTCGTGCACATTTTGACATCAACTCCGGAAAAGTAGAGTTTTTCCAGGTGAAAATCGTCGTGGATGAATCAAAAGTCATCATGGAAGACGAGGACGTTGAGGAACAGGATATCGAAAATACAGATCAGGATAATATCCGTGTACGCTTCAACCCAGAACACCACATTCTTCTTGCTGATGCAAAGAAGATCAAGCGTGATGCAGCTGTCGACGATGAGATCGTCTTTCCTCTCGAACAAAAGGATAATTACGGCCGTATTGCTGCTCAAACAGCAAAGCAGGTCATTATCCAAAAGATCCGTGAAGCAGAAAAAACCTCTGTGATGAATGAGTACGGCCAAAAAGAAGGCGAAATCGTCTCTGGTATGGTCCAGCGTGCAGAGCGCGGTGCCCTTTTCATCGATATGGGCCGAGCTATGGGTATTATTCCTTACGAAGAGCAGATCCCTGGCGAGCGCTACAAGCAAGGCGAGCGTATTCGTGCATACCTTTACGCCGTAGAAGAGACCCCAAAGGGTATTATGCTCAAACTTTCTCGTTCTCACCCAAAATTCCTCGCAAAACTATTTGAAATCGAGGCACCGGAGATCGCTCAGGGCACTGTCGAGGTAAAAGCTGTTGCCCGTGAAGCTGGTTCTCGTTCAAAAATAGCTGTTCGTTCAACAGACTCGCACATCGACCCAATCGGATCTCTCGTTGGTCAGCGCGGTGTTCGTGTTTCTACTGTTATGAGCGAGCTCGGCGGGGAAAAGATCGACGTTATCGAATGGCAGGAGGACACCGCAAAATTCATTGAGGAAGCTCTTTCTCCAGCTAAGGTTGTCGGCATTGAGCTTATGAAAGACGCAAACACAGCCATCGTCACCGTCGCTGATGACCAGCAGTCACTTGCTATCGGTAAAGGTGGTCAAAATGTTCGTCTCGCCGCAAAACTCACTGGATGGAAGATCGACATCAAATCATCAGGAATCCCTTCTGTTAAGCCAGAAAATACAGAAACTGCCGAGGAAAAAAGCGAGAAAAAGGCTGAATAAATTAATCAATAAACAATAACCACCATGAACATGTTGCACGACATTTTGCCTGGAACAGCCGACAAAATAAACGTTATTATTGAAATCAATAAGGGCTCAAAAAATAAGTACGAGATCGACAAAAAGACTGGCATTATCGCCCTCGACCGTGTTGCCCACACATCTCAGGATTTCCCCTTCGACTATGGATTTATTCCTCAAACACTTTGGGATGACGGGGACGCAATGGATGTCGTGCTCCTTACTACATACCCACTATTCCCTGGCATCCTCGTACGCGTTCGCCCTGTCGCAATCATGAGCATGAACGATAGTGGTGACGCGGATGACAAAATCATCGCTGTTCCTGTTGACGACCCTCGTTGGGACGACGTCGAGGATCTCAAGGATCTCAACCCGCACACACTTCGTGAAATCGAGCACTTTTACTCAACCTACAAGAAACTCCAGGACAAAGAAGTTATTATCAAAGACTTTAAGGATAAAAAAGCTGCTCAGAAGGCCTTCGCACGCGGTATAAAAATGTACCAGGACAAACACAACACAAAATAACATTGTGCTATAATTGTAGAGTTAAAAAATATGAAAATTACATCTTTTACAACGCTATCAATAACAACCACTCTTCTCGCTTCTTTTGTGCTGTCTACTCCGATCTCAGCTCACGCAAGCATCTTTAGTGATGGCTTTATTGTCTCACAAATCAACGCCGGCAAGGAAAATACGATACAAAACCGTGACAACCGCAACCAACTCCTTGAAAAAGTACGCGCAAACCAAATGGTTAAGCCCCCAACAGCTGAAGAGCGCCAGGCAGTACTTCTCCAACAGCTCTCACTTATGATCTCAAACCTCCACAACATTCAAACACGTATTGAGACACGTACAGCAGCAGAAGCAGCAGATGGTCATGATATTACCGACCTTGAAAACTTTCTATCGACAGCAACCGATGAACTGGCTCTTGCTTCTTCATCAGTAGCGGCGATAGCTACTTCCACCCCTTCCACAAACCCTTACGACACACGGATGGCAATTGTAAATGCAATAAACCAAACAAATGCAGCAAAAAGTACACTTCAGCAAGCCTTGAACACTCTCGAGCGAGTTCTTTAAACACCAAACCGCCAATGAATACAAATAATCAAACAACTTCAACGATAGGGCCAATCATCGGATCACTTATTGTTGTTGTAGTGTTGATTATTGCAGCATTATACGTTTGGAGTCAGCACCTCGCGACCGAAGAAAAACGTCAAGCAGAGATTGATCGCGCGAACGCAACCAATGGTCAAGTTATTATTATTCCGATCCATAGTACGAGCACAAACCCAGTCGATATTCAAAAGGATCTCAACGCAACGCCCCCTATTCACTATTAATCACATGACATCAATAAAAAAGACAACGCCCGCAACAAAAACGTACGGAGATATTACTATTAAACAACTTCCTGAATCTCAGATCGAGATCACTGGAGCTATACCTGCAGCTATTTTTGATTCGCATCGAAAAAAAGCTCTTGAAAATATTAATAAAACAATAAAAATCGACGGCTACCGAAACGGAAATGTTCCTGAGAAGATACTTGTATCAAAGGTTGGCGAAAAAACAGTGTTAGAAGAAATGGCTGAGATTGCACTTAGCAGAGCGTACCCTTCTATTGTTATCGACAATAAGCTTGATCCTATTAGTCGCCCTGAGATCAGTATCACAAAAATAGCACCAGGCAACCCGCTTGAGTTTACTATCAAAGCAACAGTCATGCCTGAGATACGTATTGGAGACTATAAAAAAATAGCTGCAGCGACCCCTGCTCGTCCCGCAACAGAAGCCGAGGTCTCAGAAAAGGAGGTTGAGGAAGCACTCGTGCGCATTCAAAAATCACATGAGGAAGAAAGTGCTGGTGATCACAAGGGACATGACCATAGCGGTTTTGATACTCCTGAATTTAAAGAAAAAATAAAAGAGGCGCTTGTCTCAGACAAGGAACGCATTTCGCGCGAAAAACGCCGCATTGAAATGGCAGACAAGATTGCTGATGCATCAACTATTGAGTTGCCAAAAGTACTTATCGAAAGTGAGCTCCGCCGTATCGAAGCTCAATTTAGCGAGGATATTACTCGTATGGGAACGACCATCAAGGACTATCTCGATCATGCAAAGAAAACGGTAGAGGATCTCCGAAAGGAATGGCGTCCTCACGCTGAAAAGAAAGTTAAACTTCAGCTTGTTCTCAATAAGATTGCAGAAGACGAAAAGATATCCGTAGAACAAAAAGAAATTGACGAGGAGGTCAACCATATTCTCGAACACTATAAAGATGCTGACCGTCAAAAGGCTGCGGTGTACGCAGCGGGGGTACTTGGAAATGAAAAGGTGTTTCAATTCCTCGAAAAGCAAAGCGTTAAGTAAGGTTGTTTAGATAAGTAATATAACTTAGCTATATTAAAAAACAATTTTGGAAAGAGCTGCAACGACGGCAGTCTCCGTTCTTAAAATTTGTGGGCCAAGGGAATACACTGCGACACCCGACTTTCTAAAATAGTCGAGTTCCTTCATTGACCAACCTCCTTCTGGTCCAATAAAAATACCCACCTGATCAGGTGTGTTTTTTATTTCCTGCTCAGACATCTTTATCCCTGTCGGATCAAAAGCAATCATCTGCGTAACCTTACCATCACGAACTTTTGCCGCCTCTACAGCATCCACCAAACTCACAATGTCATGGAGACCTGGGAGCACCCCTCTTCCTGACTGTTCACTCGCTTCAGTGATGATTTTCTGAAGTCGCTCGATATTTATATTTTTCTTCTCACTTCGTTCTGCGATGACGGGGACGATGTCCGATACACCGAGCTCGGTGGCTTTTTGAACGACCCACTCGAAAGTGTCCTTTTTGACGAGTGCTACATATAAGACAACATCACGGACAGCTGTAACGCGATTTTCTTTTTTCTCAAGAATAGTCAAAACCACAGTATTTCCTTGATAATCCTTGATTTCACAGAGAAAGTCGTGCCCGGAACCGTCAAACAAAGCAACCTGTTCCCCACGACTCAACCGCAAAACCTTCTGCCACTGCTGTGACACATCGGTAAACGTGAAGGTCTGCCCTTCCATGGCGCTTACTCCGTCATCTATTTTTGTTGGGCTAAAGAATCTATGTAATTTCATAAAAATAGTATACCACCTCGATGCACGTTCTGCAGAACGTCCGACCTTTATTTCTTTTGCAGTTTATGTATTATTAGACTATTAAACACCAAATACATTAAAAGACAATTAATTACTAAATATATGCTTATACCCACCGTCATAGAAAAGACAAATTTCGGAGAACGAGCCTACGATATCTATTCACGCCTACTTAAGGACAATATCATTTTCCTAAGTGGTGTTATCGATGATCATGTTGCAAATATTGTCATTGCTCAGCTCCTCTTCCTCCAGTCAGAAGATTCGAAAAAAGATATCAGCCTCTACATCAACTCTCCTGGCGGCTCAGTCACCGCAACCCTCGCTATCGTCGACACGATGAATCATATTAAAAATAATGTCTCAACAATGTGTGTCGGCATCGCCGCATCTGGTGCAGCACTCGTCCTATCTGCTGGCACAAAAGGCAAACGTTTTGCCCTCGAAAACTCAGAAATCATGATCCACCAGCCGCTCGGTGGCGCAGAAGGCCAAGCATCTGATATCGAGATCAGTGCACGACACATCCTCAAAATGCGTGAAAATCTTAATAAAATTCTTGCAAAAAATACTGGTCAACCACTCGCAAAGATTGAGAAAGATGTTGACCGCGACTTCTTTATGACATCCGATGAAGCAAAAAAATACGGCTTGATTGACAAGGTTCTCTAAATTGGACATTTCTCGGTGAGTATTATATGATGAGTTTATTACTGGATTAATTACGGCTTTGCTTTTTCAGAAAGACTCCTTTAATGAATACGTACTACTCTCCCGATGTGGGACACCAGAAAATTTCAATCATGAACATATTTCCAACTACTTATACATTATCTTTGTCTAAACGTTTCTAGGGACGCGAAGCCGCTTCGCATATGTCATTAAAATTAATAGTTTCGCTCTTAGGAGCTGCAGGACTGATCGGGATCATACTCGGTTACTTTTTGCGTTTGATCATTTCTCTTGGAAAAAAAGGCTCAATGGAGCTCGAAATCAAAGAAATGCTCCTCACCGCAAAGAAAGACGCAAACAAGATCACCACGGAAGCTCAGGAAAAAGCCGACACCATGCTTGAGCAGACCCGTCATGAAGTAAAAGAAAAAGAGGAAAAGGCTCAGCAAACAGAAACTCGTCTTATCAAAAAAGAGGACTTGCTCGATAAGCGACAGACGGATATCGATAAGGAAGTCGAGATCATCAAACAGCGCGTAACAGAAATCCGTGTTATCCGCGAACGTGCGGAAAAAATAGAAGCCGAGAAGAAAGAGATGCTTCAAAAAATGAGCCGCATGACGACAGAAGAGGCGAAGGTTGAGCTTTTGAAGACTATCGAGAAAAACTCGGAGCAAGATTTGCTCGTACGCATGCAAAAGCTCGAGACGTCAGGACAAGAGGTACTTGAAAAGAAAGCAAAGGATATCTTGGCTATTTCTATTCAGCGACTTGCAAGCTCAGTAGCTACAGATATCATGTCGACTTCTGTTACCATCCCAAATGACGAGATAAAAGGCAAAATTATCGGAAAAGAAGGCCGAAACATCAAAGCCTTCGAGCGTATCACCGGTGTTGAAGTCATCGTCGATGATACTCCTGGTATGATCACTATTTCTTCGTTCGATCCAGTACGCCGTCACGTCGCAAAGGCCGCTCTCGAAGAGCTCATCAAAGACGGCCGTATTCAGCCCGCAAAAATTGAGAAAGTCGTCGAGCAAGCTCAGGCAGATATCAACAAAACTATCAAGGAAAAGGGTGAGCAAGCAGCATACGAGTGTGGCGTGCTCGGCCTCGACCCTCGCATTCTCCTCATCCTCGGCCGCCTTCACTTCCGTACCAGCTATGGGCAAAATGTCCTCCAGCATTCTATAGAGATGTCACATATCGCCGGTATGATCGCTGAGGAACTCGGTGCAAATGTTGCTGTAGCAAAGGCTGGTGCCCTTCTCCACGATATCGGCAAGGCACTCGACCATGAAGTCGCTGGCACACATGTAGAAATCGGTCGCCGTATCCTTCAGAAATTTGGTGCGAGCGAAGACATCGTCAAGGCAATGCAGGCTCACCATGAGGAATACCCTTATGAAACCATCGAGTCTCGTATCGTCCAGACAGCAGACGCCATCTCTGGTGCACGTCCAGGGGCACGCAGTGACAGCATTGAGAACTATCTCAAGCGTCTTGGCGACCTCGAGGCTATCGCCAACTCATTTAAAGGCATTGAAAAGTCATACGCCCTCCAGGCAGGCCGTGAAATCCGCATTTTTGTCAAAGCTGAGGAAGTTACCGACCTCGAAGCAAAAAATATGGCCCGCGATATGGCTCTCAAGATCGAAAAAGACCTCAAATACCCTGGCGAAATCAAAGTTATCATCATCCGCGAAACTCGCGCGGTCGAATTTGCACGCTAATTTTGCCTAATTTGACAAATCGTGTCCTTATTTTTCGTCTATTGCGTGAAAAATGGCCTGTTATATAATGATTACGAGAGATTAAGTTCGATTATTTATTAATCAAAATAAAAATATGAATAAAGCAGCAATCGTAGATGCAGTCCATGCTATCTTGGGCGGCACAAAAGTTCAGGCAGAGCAGGCAGTTGACACTGTGTTTGACTCTATCGTGAACACACTAAAGAAGGGCGAAGAGGTCTCTATCGCAGGCCTTGGTATCTTCTCAGTAAAGCAGCGCGCAGCTCGTGAAGCTCGCAATCCTCGCACCGGTGAGGCAATCAAGGTTCCTGCAATGAAGGTTCCAAAGTTCCGCGCCGCAAAAGCCCTCAAGGATGCTGTAAAATAGCTCACACTTTTTAGCTATGAGTAACAAGAGACCGCCATAAGGCGGTTTTTTGTTAACTAGCATGCGTGCACAGCTTAGAGTATAATTTTCATATGATATCAAAAACACGAGGAAAATCTTTTTTCTATATTCTTTTATCAGCAATGACACTGCTTTGTTTGGTCATTTTTTGGCCTTTTTTACCAATCATCCTCATCGGAGCAGCACTTGCTGTAGTCCTCCACCCAATATACACATGGATACACGGCCGGCTTTTTAGGGGTCACGCATCCTGGCTTTCTGCCCTAATCACAATTACTATTTTTATTATCATTATTGCTGCCCCTATTGCATTTCTTGGTACTGAGGTTGTCGTACAATCAAGATCACTTTATGTTTCTCTGACAAACGGGGGCAGCGCCAGTGAATACATCTCACAAATTACCTCAAGTATAAATAACTACATTCCTGAAACGAAAGCTTTTGACCTTAGCAGCCTCTTTCATTCTGGACTCTCATTCCTGACGAGTAATCTTGGAAATATCTTTAGTGCAACACTCAACACGGGCCTTTCAATCTTCTTTATCATGCTATCTCTGTTTTACTTTCTAAAGGACGGTGACCGCTGGAAGGTGTATCTTGTTGCTGTTTCCCCTCTACCCGACGAACACGATGAGCGCATCCTTAAAATGCTTGGTCGTACAGTCAATGGTGTTATGAGAGGAAACCTCCTTATGGCTCTTGTTCAGGGACTTCTTCTCGGTATGGGACTACACATCTTTGGTGTACCAAATGCCGCTCTCTGGGGCGTTCTCGCTGGTATCGCTTCGTTTGTCCCGACAGTGGGTACCGCACTCGTTTCTATCCCGGCCATACTTTATCTATTAATCATAGGAGAAACGCTACCAGCAGTGGGTCTTGCAGTATGGGCATCCGTAGCTGTTGGCCTCATCGACAATTTTCTCAGCCCGGTCATCGTTGGTAAAAATATTGAACTCCCTCCCCTCATTATTCTTTTTGCTGTATTGGGCGGCATAACTCTCTTTGGTGCGGCGGGTATCTTTATCGGACCACTCGCTGTCAGTCTCTTCTACACGCTTATACGCATCTATCACGAGAATTTCCAAGCAAAATAGACTACCGCTCGGCTCAACCCCCAATCTGGTTATTATTTAAATGTATTTAGCTCTGTAGCAGCGATAGGTAGTTCTGTTACACCATCCTCTTCTGAAAAGTGGCCCTTCTCATGTTCGATAATAACTTTCGGATTTAGTCCCTTTACAAAAATATCTTTGTTTACCTCGAGCGGAACGAACTTGTCGTTGTCAGAAAAAATCGTCACAAATGCACTCGACATCTTTCGAATATTCATAAAATCAATCGGTCGCTCGATCCATGGCCGAGCAATATCCTGCTCTTCTGTGGACGTAAGTCCGGTTAGCTGAACCCATGGTGCGATCAGTATCGCCCCACCAAGCTGTGAACCTTTATTTGTCTCTAGATAACGAAGGATTGCCTGACAGCCAATACTATGACCGATGAAATATGTTTCCTGGTCAACATAGTAAACATTGTCCTCAAGATGCTTCACCCACGCGTCGATCGTCGGCACACTCGGGTTTGGCATATCTAAAACAGCAGTCTCAAAACCAGCTTCAGCGCCAACTTTTCCAAGCCAAGCAATCATGGGCTCTGTCGAACTTCCATACCAACCGTGGACTATAAATAATCGTTTACTCATATGTGTGCGGGACGGGAGAATCGAACTCCCACCAAGAGTTTGGAAAACTCCTATTCTACCATTAAACTAGTCCCGCAAGACTTTTATATTAGCAGAGAATAGATAATTTGCAAAAAAATCACTATTTCTTATGGTCCCTTCGAACAACGTCTCTAATCTCGTCAACCTCTTCTTTCATCTCACGGATCGTGTCTTGAAGACCAATAATCTGACCCTCTTCTTCCCTTGTCTCTTTCTCGGTTTTATCAGCAACTTTCTTTTGGTGTTTTAGACCGCTCAAAAGAATCGTGTCTCCAATAAAATACGAGACAAAAAGTCCAGTAGCAAGGAGAATGACGGCAGTGATAACTAAATTAACCGGCTCATAAAAAATAACACCGAGCCACCCCCCTCTAGCCGCAAGTATATCAGCTGTGTGCCAAACTCCACGCCAAAATAATACTATTGCAACACCACCAATTAAAGTGTATAAAATCGGCCTCTTACTAAGATACTCGCGTATATGATCTTCAAATTTATCAAAAAAAATAAAAACTTTTTTAAACATGATTAGTGTTGTTTAAATTATTCGGACAAAAACTGGTCGGAGCGCCGGGATTCGAACCCGGAGTCACTTGTTCCCAAAACAAGGATGTTAGCCGTTACACCACGCTCCGATGTAAAACAAATTTAGAACTTCCCTATCCTAACATACAGCCCTGAAAAACTCCATATTATTCAATGCAAAAATCATAAAATGATGTTTTCAAGAAAAAGCACACGGGCTCGACGTCTACCAACATCCATACGCACAACAACTACATGGAATAAAAACTCAGTGTCTATTCCACGACCTAGCTGAGCCATACAGGTTTGTATTGTGCGACGCAGCCTCAATCGCTTCTGCTTATGTACATTCTCTTCGGGTCGAAATCCGCCCCCACGAGAACCGCCATTATCGACCACACTTTTTACCTCAATAAAAGTCAAAATGCTGTCCTTTACTGCGACAATGTCAATTTCACCCCACTTTTTTAAGTAATTTCGCTCTATGATATGATAATTTTTCCTCTCTAAAAACAGACACGCTATATCTTCACCGAGGTTACCAACCTCTTTTTTACTATTAAAATCTATAAAATTATTTTGGTTGCTTTTTTTATTATTAGCTTTCATTTAAAAGATATTCTAGCAAAATCGTGATAAAGAAATCATAAAGTTTTATTAAAATTTTTATCTAGTTCTACATATTTATTAACTGTTATAATATGTTTATCGCAATTTAAATATCCTCCACCACCATCTCTTTGATTTTTGATTTTTGAGTTTTGAGTTTTAAGTAGCTTCCCATAAACCCTCCGCTCGCCCGCATCTCATTATTATTTTGCAGAAGCACAATAAATTTTTTCTCATCCCCTGCCCATCTCACAAA
>JBAXYC010000004.1:0-23638 GCA_037127615.1 bacterium
GTATCTGCTCCTTGGATGAGAATGAAAGAGGCGATAGATTATGCGAAAAATATCAGACCAAGAATTTGTTTTCCTGTGCATGATGCAATATTGCAGGATTTTGCAACTTTTACTTGGAGGATACCAGAATCTATCTTAAAAGAAGATAATATTATTTTTAAAAAATTAGAAATAGGAAAAGAAGAAGAAATTTAATTATGGAAAAAATATCAAATACAACTGAAAATAGTTTAGATAATTCAAGGAGATTTGAAAATCTTGATGAAGAGCGTGTTTCGATCACGACATCGTCTACCACACCCTCGTCGACAACTACATCAAGTACACAGAAGGCATCCGTTTCAAAAAGTCCCGATGCTGCTCAAAACGGCCCCACACCTCAGGTCGCTCGTCCAGCTGCTCGTGTCACAACAGCACCTCCTCGACCAGTGCCAGCCCCACAGACTATTGCGCCCGTGCCACTTTCAACGCTCGCTCCGAAGCCGCCAGTTCAGACTATTCAAAACACACAGAAGATTCCTACTCAGAAAAATGTTGCTGATTTGAAAAGCGCACTCGCGTCGATCATGAAGAAAAGCGTACCTACTGGAGAAAGCACGCAGGGAACTGAGAATAATAAAAGTGATTCCACACCCAAAAGTGTCAAGAATCTTGACACTTTTGTGGGGACAGACGAAAAAAAAATAGTTAAAGCCGCCGAGCCAACACCAACCTCATCACCATCCGCTGCACAAAAAGAATCGCCGAAGGAAGTTCCGAAGGATGTACTCGAGAAACTGTTGAAGCTTGATTAAAACCAAAACTCGCTTACTTTTAAAAATACGCTAGGAAAATACGCAAATAGCTTTTTATGAGCGCAGGCAGGAAGTCAGGGTAGTCGTGACGGTATTTTTTGACAATGGCGAGGTGCTCACGAATCTGGAGTTTTCGTCGTGTGCTCGTAAGGGTTCCGCTGTGGATGCGGTAGCAGCTGGTGTAGTCAGCAAGGTTGGCCAGTTTGTATTTTTTACCAATAGCAAGTATAAAATCAAAATCGTCGGCGACAACATATGAAGTGTTGTAGCCACCTACATCGAGCGCGGCGCCACGCAAAAACATCACGCTTGAGTGTGCAAACTGGTGTCGACGTAGCATGTGGCTACGGATTTTTTCGTCGGCAGTCTCGTAGGTGATCGTGCCGATTTCGTTTCCGTTGGCGTCAATCTTTTTTGCCCAGGTGCCGAGGACTCCGTAAGTTCGATTTTGTTCAAGAAATGCAACTTGCTTTTCAAGTTTTTTTGGATCAGTCCATATGTCGTCACTATCAAGAATGGTAATATATTTTCCACGTGCTTTTTGGAGGCCGATATTTCGAGCACTTGGGCTGCCAGCATTTTTTACTTGGCGAAGATACACCATCCTACCATGTAGGGCGGCGGCATTTTTTATTAAAAAATCATTTACAACGTGTTCAGTAGCATCTGTTGAGGCATCGTCGAGGAGGAGCAGCTCCCAGGTTGTGTAGCTTTGCTTGAGGACGCTTTGAAGAGCCGTCACGACGTACGTGGCGTGATTGTAGGAGGGTATGAGGATGGTGACTAGAGGCGTATCCATGATGGTGGGACTGTGTGAATGTGTTGTTTCTTTCCTCGAACGGCCCATTCTGTTGGGGCGATGACTATTTTATCATGGTTTGTATTGAGCCATGCACCCCACCAGCTAAAGGTCGAGTTAGCAATGATGTTGGTGCTGCACATACTCATGAGGATGAGCTCCTCGCAGTCGGAGATATTTTTTCCTGAAACAAATGTTGCTGGGTAGGGAATAGAAATGTTCGCACGTACCCACTCTGGTTCATCTGAGAAGACGAAGACATGGGCGTTCGTCGTTGCAGCGCAGGCGAATGCTCTTGCATAGTACGCAGGCGTGCAAATGCCGTAGTAATCATTGCCATCGCCGCCGATCTGCACGTCGCCGCGGCGGACGTGGATGGAGATATTGCGAATGCCCCCATGTGCGTTCTTTTTAATTTGCGCCGCTACGTCCGCCGCGGCAGGGCACATTGGTTTCTTAAGTTTGATTTCTTGACGAATCGTATCTGCCCGGTCTTCAAAACACTTTTCAGACTGCCAGAATCCATCGAGGTACAAATTTTTTGCCCGGGTGAGTCTCCGCATCTGATGAGCGTTGAAGCCCACGTTAAATTGTCGGAGAATTTTTATTTTAAAAAAACGCCAGCCTTTAGAAATGATACCAAATGGATATTTGAGACGGCGGATTTCATCGTCAGTCGCGACACGTTCGTCGATTGCGAAATATGATAGGGAGTAGTTTCGGCGTGTCTCGGTACTTTGCGCGCTTGCCTGGATATACCCAGCTACATCGAGCTTCATCGGGTTATTAGTACGTAGCGAAATTGCCCGCCCACAAGCATACTGAAATAGTTGATTGCCGAGCCCGCCGCGTAGTCGAGTGATGATCATGAGAATAGTGTAGCAGAATTATTAAAATAGTAAAAATTGACATTGTCAAATATATATAGTAATCTCCAAACAGGAGGAAAAAATGAAAAAAAATAAAAATATACAGCGGTCGTGGACCGCAGTCACATATCCTCAGGATTTTTGTGAACATGGTGCAGCGCTTGGACCTCAAACAATTCTTCGGTTGCAAAAACTTGTTGATACCCAAAAGCAAGGCAGGTTCCAAATTAGCCACGTTGTCCTTGCGTGCGGAATCGGTCCGGATACCCAGGAGTATCCTCAGCAAGTAAAGTCGTTTGCAGTAATGATGAAGGATTGGCTGGTCGCTGAAGGAACCTTTGATGCAAACGTTATTCATTGCAGCAAGAATGATAATGTTTGGAACTGCATTGAAGTCACCATAGAGATGATTAGAGTCATCAGGGGATTCAATCTTTCCAGAAATATACTGGTCGTGTCCACCGGTTTTCATCTTTACCCGCGTATGTGGGTGACATGGAAACTAATATGTCGAAGAAAGCACTGCTGGAATGTTGCGTTTGTTCCTGCGTGGAAGGGCACATACAGCATTGTTCATGAGCTTCTTGGCACGGTCAAATACATTCCGATCGCACTTTGGTATCGTTTCAATGACAAGGTTTGATGGTCAGATCTAACGCCCCACAATGCTTGCATTGCGGGGCGTTTTTACATATATTTCATACCAGAAAGTTATTCATAGGACGAACAAAAATTCGTCCACAACCAAAAACCCTGCAGAATACACTCGATTATGAACACGAAACTACACACCTTTGTCTTGGGAAAAAATCTCCCGAGCAAAATCTGTCTGATCATTCCTGAAGCGTCCTTTCTTCTCGACTCTCGCGTTTTCATGACGTTGGGGATACTGAAGATCGCCGCCTCTCTCGAAGAAGCGGGTATTGGTGTCGAAGTGCTCGACTTGTCGGGCATCAGCAACTACACGGATGTCGTGCGTGACTATGTGGAATCCCGGAAGGATATTGTCCATTTCGGATTGACTGCAACCACGCCGCAATTGCCAGCTGTAAAGCAAATCGTGAAGGAGATCCGTGCGCGCCAACCGGACGCCAAGATCATCCTTGGTGGTCCGCATGTGACGCTCGTCAGCGCCGCCTACAAGCGGGAAGTGAAACTCAGCGTCGTAGACGGCCGTGCTGCCAAAGCGATGAAAGGTCTCGAAGCGTTATTCGACACCCTCGTCGCCGGCGACGGAGAAGTCTCGGTATTTGCAGCCATGGCGGAGAATGCTCCCCGGCTTATCGATGCTGACGAACTTGGTTCATCGCTGTTTCTCACCAATGACCTGCTCACGGAACTCCCATTCCCGGCACGTCATTTGGTGGATGCAACCAGCTATCACTACACGATCGATGGCGTAACGGCGTATTCGCTCATTGCCCAGCTCGGCTGTCCGTTTGCATGCGGTTTTTGTGGAGGACGTGAGTCCAACATGCTCCGCAAGATCAGGACCCGCACGACCGAAAACATCATCGCAGAGATGGTTCACATGCACCGCACGCTCGGGTGCAATGGCTTCATGTTTTATGACGATGAGATGAATGTCAACCCAGGCATGGTTGGACTGATGGATGCAATCGCGAAAGCCCAGACCGACCTTGGGGTCGAATGGAAACTACGTGGTTTTATCAAGTCGCAGCTATTCAATGACAAGCAGGCCGCGGCGATGTATAAAGCTGGATTCCGCTGGATACTCGTCGGTTTTGAGTCGGGCTCCGAAGAGATCCTGACCGCGATCAACAAGAAGGCTACTCGCTCCGAAAACACGCGCTGTATGGAGATTGCCAAGCGTCACGGACTGAAAGTGAAGGCACTGATGTCTATGGGACACCCTGGAGAAACAGTGGAAACCATTCAGGCGACTAAAGATTGGCTTCTCGAGGTAAAGCCGGACGACTTTGATATCACGATCATTACGTGCTATCCGGGGACGCCCTACTATGATCAAGCCGTTCGCGCCCCTGAAAGAGGTGAGGATGTTTGGGTTTATACCTATCCGCAGACGGGAGCGCACTTGTATCAGTTTGACGTCGATTATGAAGAGACGGCCGACTACTACAAAGGTGATCCTGATGGTGGTTACAAGGCTTACGTATTCACGGATACGATGTCCCCGGAGCAACTTGTCACTGCACGCAATGACCTTGAGAGGGATGTCCGGCTCACGCTGGGTATTCCATTCAACCAGTCCATTGCTGCGCAGCAGTATGAGCATTCGATGGGGCAGGGCAGTTCTTTCCCGGAACGCATCCTTAAACAGTCTCGGTAGGCAATCCTTGCACGATCAAGCTGGACCTTTAGTTGCAGTCCAAACCCGCGTGTCATCACTGACGCCGGGTTTTTTATTTAATAAACCAAAAACAGCCGCAGCCGTAGTGCTCACCTTCAGTGAGAGATGGCGATGTGTTACGGATGAGGCCGCCTTTCGCGTCGTCTTCTGAAATGAGTGCGAATTCCTTTAATGTGCATCCTGCAAAAAGACCCATAACTTGGTCATATGTATAAATGCGGTGAGCGTTGAATTCAATAACAGCTTTTTCGCCGATCGGTACCACAAAGAGGATTGAACCATTTTTTGCGGTGACACGCTTGAGTTCATTTACCGCCTTGATGTCACCATCTGGGTCGATAGGGTCTCCGTAGCGACCGAGGCCAACATGCTCAATGGTGTGCATGCAGGAGATGGAATGTACGCTGTTGTCCTCAAAAGGAAGGCTCATGAGGTCACCTTTTTTACTTTGAAGATTTGAAAGGTGGAGGTTTGCCGGACGGTAATCATAAAATTCGATAGGAACAAATGCAGATACAATACCAGCAAAATACAAACTAGATGAAATATCAATATGTTTTTTTGGTTTGAGCTCTGCTAGGACACGCGCTGCCCAAGCTGTGTGGTAGACATAATGTCGATCAAAACCCGTCGTAACCGTGCGGTCTTTTATTTGTGGGTGCGCATCAAGTATGGAAATAGAAAAGCGGTTTCGCGACGCCTTTTTAAATCGGAAATAGTCTCGAACAATAAATGGGGTGAGTGCGATACGGATCAGTTTTTTAATTGTGGGTTTCATGGGTATTTGAATTCACAAAGTGTAGCATATAATCAACTTCCTTTTGAGCCATCTCCGTGGTGATATGTTGTATTGAAGGATGGATTGTCCCAGCTTGTATTTTTTGTGCGTCGTCCCAGTTTCCGATACTGTGAGAGTGTTCATTCATATAATTTGCATCATATACCGCCCGGTTTTTTTGTAGATCACCATAAGGAAAAAAGCGTCGATGGCCACCAATACCAATGAGTGCAACGGCAGGTGTGCCGACTGCTGTAGCGAGATGTAGGATGCCAGTATCACTGCCAAAATAGAATGCGGCACACTTGAGGATATGTGCGAGTGTAGGTAGATCAGTTTGGCCAGATAGGTTTACGACGGATGCTGGGTGACGGACGAGCGAGACAATAGATTTCGCAAGTTCTTTTTCTTTTGGACTACCGCAGATGACAGGCATGAATCCCTGTTCAGAAATGTGGTCAATGATTGATGCAAAACGGTCAGATGGCCAGATACGGTATGCCGCGCCAGCACCCGGAAAAATAATCACAAAAGGTTTTTTGGCAAGGTTGTGTTTTTTAATGAGTGTTTCTGCAGCATCTTTTCCTTCAGGTAGGTGAGATGTCGCTATCGTTGGAAAAGTAATCAATATTTTTTTGCTAGTGATCTGTTCAGCAAAATAAATATCTCTATCGAGTTCAGATTCTATGTTGTCTGGGATTTTTACTTTTATTTCCTGCGCACCGCTTATCCGCATTATTGTTTCAGCGATCGGTTCTCGTGTAAAAACAGGGTAGAGTGTGATATCGTAGCTTTGTTTTTTTAGATTAAGCAAAAAAGATCGTCGGTATAAAAAGCTTTTTGAGAATGCGTTATGGTCAAACCATATTACGTTGTCGAAGTTGAATTCGTCGAGCAGATGCGCGAGTGGTTCAAACCATTTTGGAAGCACGAGGGTAACTTCTGCGTTTGCATAAAAATCTCGGTAGGCCCGTAGTGTTGGATAAAATAAAATGCAGTCCCCAAGCCCGTCTTTGCGGAGGATGAGGATACGTGTTTTTTGATCTTTCTTTTTTGTAACGTGAAAAAAAGATTCGCAGCGAATTATCGTGTCAATCAATGAACGAACTGTGTTTCGTAGGGTTTTCATATTTTTCGCTACAGGCTAGAATCCTTTTTTAATAAGCATGACCTGGTCGCTCGTGGTTTTGCTTCGAAGCAGTTTTCTTACGAACACATCGATCTGTAATTTTGTGAGTATGTTGACGAAAGTGAGGATGCCCTGCAGTTCCCGTTTTTTTGTGAGGAGATGTAGGTTATTGCCGTCGGTGTAGTAGTGCAAATTATATTTTTTTGCAATACAACGAAATGTTTTTTCTGAATAAAACGAAGTGTGCTGACCATGATTGAAACCATAGTATTCCCATTGCTCGGGAGGGCATATATCTACAGGCTTGAGTACAGTAGAAAATAGAATAGTGTTACTAATGTGAAGCATTTTTTCTATTTCTGGTAGCGGGTCGACAAAATGTTCAAAGCATTCAAAGCATGTTATCGCATTGATTGTAGAATGCGCCCCTTTTGTATATTCGAAGCCAGGCGAAAATAAATTTTCAGTATATGGATCATCCCAGAGAAAGTTGAGGCCATAATCGCGCATGATTCGGGTGAGCATTCCATATCCGCCAGCATAGTCTAGAAACGTACCCTTGTTTTTAAACAATAGAGCAAAAAGAAGCAGTGTTTTTCGAGAAAGAAAAATATTTCGCATAACATAGCCGGTGTCAGTGATATTGATAGGGCGGGAGTATGCCTCTGCAAGCCAGGTCGGGTTTGATACAAACATGAAATCACATTTTGGACACAACATATACTCCGCCGTATGAGTCGTGCGGACAGTGTGGGTAAGAGTTTTTGTTACGTCATGGGCACAGATTTTGCAGTTCATTTGACTATTGTAACCTTGAAATGATTTTTTCCCAAAGACTTTTCATATACATCTTTTCAATAAGCCGCGCGTCTGCTTTTTGGTCAATAATAATCGATGTTGGATGGCGCAGCGGTGAGTCAATCTCTGATACTGGTTCAGTGTTATGTGCTGAATCTTTTGTGTGTGTGGCGTCAGGGCCAAAGCCAATGTTTTCGATTAAATTGAAATGGGGAGTAATAACACAGCCGCCTTTGTATAGCAGAGTATATTGCCACTGAGCGTCCCACGTGTCGACATTTTTTTTACGGATATGTTTACAGTGCTTGATCCAGAATTTGAGATATTTTTTATTTGAAAATAATTTTTCTGTGCCAGAAGTTTTTTGTAGTGTGTCGAGATGTGTCATTTGAATGTCGTACTGTTGCCACGCTCTACGCCAAGTCGCCCAACCCCATAGTTGTGGGCAACGAGAAAAGTGATATGAGAGGGAGGGGTTGCCTGTTTCTTCTCGTGGTAAAAAACTTGTGCTGTTCACATGCATTACCTCCGGCGTATCACGGTACTTTTCGAGAAGTTCTGCACAGTATGGAAAAAAGGACTGTGTAGGAAGGCAGTCGTCTTCTAAAATGATACCCTCCTCAACGTGCTGAAACATCCATGTCACTGAGCTCGAGGCATTTATCTTGCAGCCAAGATTTTTTTCCTGGAAACGGGTTTTGACGTCGCAGGGCCAGTCCACATTTTTTACGATTGCTCGAGCCTTTTCACAGAGCTCCTTTTCGCCGATTCGTCCTTCGCGTGGCCCGTCTGCAGAGATAAACAGTCTGGTTGGGCGGGCTTTTCGGATCGCATCAAATACACGCTGTGTTTTTTCAGGTCGGTTAAAGATGATAAAAAGGATAGGGACGGTTGTTTGGTTCATAGCATTTTTTTTATTCTGTTGATTATTTTTTTAAGAATTTTGATGAATGTATCGAGGGTGCTCGGGCGCGTGTACATCACAGAAAAAACATCATTATCACCCATAAAACATCTTAGTGTGTTCATCCAGTATACAGGGTATGCAGCGTAATGTGGAGTGATTTTCATGAATAGTTTATATGCACCAGCAAAATTTTTATTTCTGTATTGCCACACTGCCTGGGTGAAGATATCTGTCGGTTCATTTTTATGTGTTATTTCTAAAATATATTTTTCGTTACCATTGCATGTCAAATAATTCATGTAGTTTGGTATAAAAAATGCCTCCTCGCCGATGGTTTCAAATAATGATTGCAGGCGGTGCTCAATATTGCCACCTCCAAGTGTGTCATTTTTAAATATGTCGTAACATATGATTTCTTCTTTTATTTTTTCTGAAAAAAGATAAAATATTTCCTCCAAGATGAGGTAGTTATTGAATGATAGTTTTCCATTCGCATACTCTCGGATAAAATATGAGGCCCCATTGTGTCGTCGGTGTAAATAAGCGGCGCCAGTACAGACGGTCGTACGCAGGTTTTTTGCCAAAAAACGAGTGCCAAACGCCTGCGTGTCGAAGCCGTGGTTTGTCGGGTAGCCGCCAGCCTCAAAATGCGCCTTTTTTGTGTACATGAAGTTTACTTTCGTTAAAAAGCCGCAATCTTTTCTAAAAAGATCTGCAAATGTGACAGGTCTGTCAAGTATAGTGTTCTTGACGATCTGATATTTTCCTAGATTTGTTCCATCAAAAAAATGTGTTTCTTCGATAAGAACACCGTCACTTTTTGTCGTCTCAAGATGGCTAGCCATCTTTGATAACGTTACATCGGGGAGTACATCGTCACCGTCTAGACAAAAAATGATGTCGCCTGATGCATGTTTGATTGCAGTATTACGAGCAGCTCCACCGCCTTGATTTTTTTGATGGGTAATGACTTTGATTTCATGGTGAAGTCCTTTTAGTTTTTCCAGCAAGTTCGCAGTGCCATCGGTTGAGGCATCATTGACCATGACTATTTCAAATAGCGAGGTGACGCCTTGGCGAAAACAAGAAGAGACTGCTTCTTCGAGTGTTGATGCACAGTTGTAACAGGGAATAATAATGCTTAATTTTGGATTCATTGTGTAGGATTATTTTACGCTCAAGGTTCTAAATAGCAAGAGAAATGATCGAATGCATTGTTTCGGGTTATTTATTCGTAGCGGCGATGTCCAGTATTTATTGAAAATGGAAAAACCAGGTCGGGCTTTTTCGATGCAAGCTGATAACCATAGTTTGCCAATGATAGTTCGAATCGTTTTTATGTCTGTATATTTTGCTAGGTTTGATTTATCACGAATTTCGAAAAGCCATTCTTCGTATGCCACTAAAGAATCGTTGGTTGGTTTTAATGAAAATTTAATTTTCTGAGCCAAATACTCTCGAACAGTATCAGCGTTGCGTTGCTGCGCGGCTGATTTTGTACCAGTGATACTATTTGCATGGATTCGATAGTGGAGAAGTACTCTGGGTATATTGGCAAATTGGACATAGTCTATCGCTCGTGACCACAGCTCATAGTCTTGAGCGCTTTGGTACGTCTCGTCATAACGTAGGTTGTAGGTATTGAGTGTTTCGCGGCGAAACATGACAGTGGGATGAATTAGAGAAGATGTAAAAAACATGAGTGTTTTAATCTCTCCATCCGTGATGGGTTTTTTCCATAGTCGGTGTTTTTCTGCGTCGCCGGTGTTAAATGTTTTTACCCATGTGCCACATATACCTATGGTCGGATGTTTTTCCATGTACGCTACCTGCGTTTCAAGCCGCTTCAACAGGCTGATATCATCTGCGTCCATCCGTGCTACGTATTTTCCTTTTGCTGCATTAATTCCTTTATTGAGTGACGCCGCAACACCAGATTGACGGTCGTTTTTGATGACGATTATTCGAGGGTCCTTAAATGATTTGATTGTTTCTGCAGTGTGGTCAGTCGAACAGTCGTCAATAATTATAAATTCAAAGTCTTTCAACGTTTGTGCAAGAATACTCCGGATTGCCTCTGCGAGGTATTTTTCTCCATTATGTACCGGCATGATGACACTGATAAGCATTATATTAGTGATGGATTATTTTATTTTCTAACCAGATGGCAAGCACGAGCAGGGCCCACGTTTGGTAATTATCTTTTTCAGCCATTTTCTGTACAGCATCATATGAAAGTAGGTCAAATATTTTTTTGTGCTGATCAGTGAGATATTCATTTTTCACTTTTTTGACAGTGTCGAGCTTGAGCCATCGGTGGACTGGCGCACCAAAACCTTGTTTATCTCGGGTGAGGATAGAGTCAGTAAGGTAGTCTGCGAGTGCCTTTCTCAAGACTATTTTTTCAGATTTCTTATCTATTTTAAGTGTGTAGGGAAGAGAGAGACAGAATGACGCAAAATCTCTGTCGAGAAAAGGCGCACGGAGCTCAATACTATTTGCCATCGAGGCACGGTCAATTTTTGTGAGAATGTCGCCAGGCATGTAGTTGTCAATATCCATATGCATGACATCGTCGAGGGTGTTGGCCGACTGCCAATACGGTGTGTACTTTTTTCCTGAAGTTTTTTTAAGAAATAGAGAATCAAGCTCGGTATCTGTAAAATATGTATTTTGTGCCTCGTGCGCTGTGATAACCGAAGTGAACTCTTTTTTGAGTTTTGTGCCAGCATATATGCTGCAGAGTTCATTTCGGTAGGGGATTCGTGCCTTGTGCAGACCTCGTGTCAGGTAGGGCATCATAGCAGAGAGCCATTGCGGCATTGTTGCACTATCTTTTTCAGCATATAGAAAAGGCTTATACCAGCCAGAGTAGCCGCCGAGGAGCTCGTCGCCCCCGTCACCGGTGAGTACTACTTTGACGTGCCTGCTCGCTTGTTTGGAGATAAGGTATGTTGAGATATTTGAAGAGTCGGCAAATGGTTCATCGAAAATATCTCGCATTTTGAGGAGCAGTGCGCCGATATCATGATCTGTATCGTGCATCTCGACATGGTCTGTGTCGTATTTGTCAGCAATCTCCTTTGCAAACGGCAACTCATTAAAACCGTCCTTAAAGCGAAATGAAAGAGTCTTCAATTTTTTCTGGTATTGACTAGCGACCGCAACTACCGAGCTTGAGTCAAGCCCCCCACTCAAGAATGCTCCAACAGGTACGTCAGCCACCAGTTGGGATCGGACTGCTTTTGAGAAAAGGTTTTTAAATGTTGCGGCAGCTTCGTCTAGGCTTATCGTTTTGTTGGTGACTGGCGGTTGCCAATATCTTTGGACTGACACTTTTTCGTCAGTGTAGGTCAGCGAATGTGCCGGCGGCAAGGTAAAGATATTTGAGTATATGGTTTTGTATGGATTGACGTAGAGGTGTTTTAAATAATGCGCCACAGACTCTGGGTCGATCACTGGTTCGACGAGATCTGATGCGAGGATGGCTTTTATTTCAGAGGCAAAAATAAATTCACCATTTTTTCCATATGCATAGAAAAAGGGTTTTTCACCAAAGCGGTCTCGCACACAAAAAAGCTCTTTCTTTTTTTCATCCCATAACGCAAAGGCAAACATCCCGGGTAATTTTTCGAGAAGGTTGTGGCCGTATTTTTTATATAAAGCTAAAATAACCTCGGTGTCAGAGTTGGTGTCGAAGTTGTATTCGCTTAGTGTTTTTTTAATATCCTTATAGCCATAGATTTCACCGTTAAAAACAATTGAATTTGTTTTGTCAGAAGTGAGCATTGGTTGCTGGCCTGAGCCAAGGTCGACAATTGAAAGGCGTACGTGTCCCAAGGCGCATGTATCAAAAATATGAACGCCGTCCTCGTCGGGCCCTCTGTATTTGATGCTTGCCATCATTTTCTTTATGTGAGCCTCATAGCCGTTTGCTGAGGACTCTTTTGTGACAATACCAACGATGCCGCACATATTTTTATTTATTTAATACCTCTAAAGGATGTCTTTCCGAATGGCATTGTCATTATAGCAGTGCAGCCTGCCTTCTCAAACCATGCACGGAGCTCCTCGGGCGTGTGTGTTGTCGCAAATTTCGGAGTGATAGCATCGAAGGTGTCGAGTACACGCCATTTGCCGTCACGGAGATAAAAAAGTCCTGGGACAAAGTTTCGAGTAAGAAATGCGGCGACCACGCGAAGGCCTGGGATTTTAAACGCAGGGAAAAAGAACCAATAGAGAACGTATGCGGAAAAATATGAATACGCGAGCGCAAGTGGGCGGGAGAGATGCGAGCTTATGGAGTTAAGGAATGTCCTGTACCAGATGACTGCCGATGAGTCGTATAAACCACGGCCGTTGTTATTTTCATAGACACAGCAGGTGATTTCTCCTTTTGTTTTTACGACATCAACTAATTTTTGCAGTGCAACTTCTGGTGCGGGCGTATGATGAAACACTCCGATAGAGTAGCCAAAGTCGAAGCTGTTTTTTTTGAAGGGAGGATGTAGAATATCACCCTGAACAATCAAAACATTCGCATCATTTTTGAAATTTGCTCGTGCGACGTCTGCGGCGGAGCTTAATTCAAGACCAACAGCGATACCGTCGCGTTTTCGGACAATATCAAGAAATCGTCCAGGGCCACAGCCAAACTCGACCACTGTTTTTCTATTTATTTTTTGTTCTGATAAACCAGTTGCTCGGTCAAAGACAGAGGTAGTGTGCCCACGAAGACGGCTGTTTGTGTTTTGGTCCTCAAACTGCACCCGAGACCAGCGCTTCCATTCAAAACCAAAGCTTCCAGAGTATGATTCTTCCTTTACAAATCGAGGCACTTGATTGACGATGGGGTATGTTTTACCGGACTTTGTTTTTAAAAAGCCGGATTCGATAAGGCCATTAGCTCCCATTTTTCCATTAACGAGGTGAAGGTCATCACCAGTTTCAGGGCAGCATAGGAAATTAATAAATTCAGGTTTCATTTTTATTTAGTTAAGGTCAAGACCGTGCGCAATTTTTCTAGCATATGCTGGTATGCTAAATTCTTTTTCAAATCGCTTTTTTCCATTTTCCCCGAGTGTCTTTCTGAGTATCACATCCTTTTCTAGTTTTTTCAATGCCTCGAGGAGCGCAGCGGGGTTATTTTCAGGCACAATAAGTCCTGCTGGTCCTGTCACCGACGGCACAGAGCCGCTATCAGACCCTACGATGGGAATACCGACCGCCATCGCGTCAGCGAGCACACCACCAAACTGTTCCTTCCATGTTTTTGTTGTGAGGGATGGGACGGTAAGGCAATCGAGCGCCATATAGAACTTCCAAAGATCCTTTTTTTGAAGGAGTCCCGCGTAGTATATACGACCTGCAAGTTTTGGGTCTTCGATTGCCGCTTTCAATTCATCAAGCTGGTTACCATTTCCAGCAACAGCAAATTTAAAATGTGGTGGAGCATCCTGTATCGCACGAAGTACAACCTTCCAACCTTTTTCCTCGATGAGTCTGCCGACATATCCAACAATGAAGTCCTGAGGATTTTTTCGAATAGGAATGATTGCAGCAGTTGTTCCTACGCCTGGTGAAAGACAACCTGCAACAAAGTCATAGACGGGAATTGATGTTGGCATACCAACTGCCCGTATCGCCTCCGTCGATCCTGGTGCAATCGAGAGGATTCCATTTACTCGTTTCCACAGAGTGTTGTAGAACAGTTTTTTAATGCCATGTAATGGAAAAATATTTTCGACAACAGCAATAATAATGCGGGGTCTTTTTTTGAAGAAATAGAAAATGAGAAGGGGAATAATGTAAGTAGCGATTGGTTCCTCCTGTGCCCAGACGACGTCAGGTTTTATTTTTCGTAAGTATTTGAAAATAAGGATGATTTTTCTAAATGTGTGTTTGTACGGAAGGTAATATATTGTAGGTGAAAACCCAGCTTTTTTTTCATGTTCAATGTCGACAGTTCCCAGCATCCGGTGACCATCCGGAAGATCAGAGTGTCCAATAGTGATAACGCTTGGTTCAACGTCATGCTCTTTGCAGATCAGCTTAAATGCTTCCCAATGCATAGGATAAAATGCGAGCCTGCTATAGAGTAATACCTTTTTCTTTTTCATATTAAAGTTGTATCCATGAATGAGGAATAATATCACTCGTATCCCATGTGTCTACACCGAACCATTTTTTTGGGGCAATAATTATTTTTTCTGGGTTTGAATTGAGCCATGCTCCCCACCAGCTAAATGTGCTATTTGCTATGATATTGTGTTTACATTGGCTCATAAGTCGAAGGTCCTCGAAGTTCTTTGAGTCGTCATTTATGTCAACGAAGATAGTTGGAAACGAAAGACGTATATTTGCTTTTGCCCAGGCTATATCATCGGAAAAAATAAAAAAAGTCGGATCTTTTGTTTTTTCTGAAATATATTGCACAGCCCTCTTATAATAGTTATCGTCGCACACATTGTATATGTTACTAAAAGTTTCATTACTAACATAATCTGTTCGCCGTATGTGCATGCTGACGGCATTTGAGGCGGTGATTTGTTGTGCCATTTTAGCATTTATACCAGTTTGTGGAGCTGTGACCATAAACTCAGATCGAAGAATGGGTTCTATGTCTTTGAAATTTTTTTCTGATTGCCAGTGGCCGTGTAAATATGTATTGTCAGGGGCCTGAAGAATACGGGGCTCAAAGGGTAATCCTTTTTCTCTAAAAAAATATAACGGCGTCATTCCAAACATGCGACGAAAATTCCAGAGTAATCTTTTTTTTCTACCAGTATCGATAACATTAACTTCCTGTATTTCATTAGGTGCCGCTATTGTCGCCTGTATATTAAAAAACTCTAAGCCGAAATGTCGTTTGGTCGACGCGTCCAATAGGCTCGATATGTCCAATTTTAAATTCGTATTACGTGTATGAGCAAGCCTTCTGCCGGCCGCGTATTCAAATAGCTGGTTGCCAAGACCTCCGTGTATTCGTGTAATAATCATTTGCGTTGGTACGTTATTCGAATAATATCATTTATCACACTAAATGTATGTCCGCTGGTTCTCTGAGAAATAAAATTCTCGAGATCGAGAAGTGTGGGGTAGTCATGCTCACCTATAAAGAGTCGTGCATCGTCGATGAGGATTATGTGGTCGCTCACCGGGTGGGCAAGTATGGTAGTAAGTTCACGATAAATAGGAGTATTGAGGTTTGCTTTCGAGGTAACGCCCCCAGAGTAGTGTCCGTCAAGCCAAAAAAAAGTAGGCGCTGTTATTTTTGGGAGTAGCATCTGCAACACGTCGCCACTATCCCCATTGAGTATTTCAATTGCTTGGTCATGTTGAAATCGTTCCTGTGCAGCCTCAAATAATTTTTTATCAAGTTCAATCGAATAAATTTTTTGGAAATTATGTCGCATTTTGATGACCATTTCTCCAAGATATGTTCCTGTCTCGATAAGAATAGTCCGATTACCACGGTTTTTTGTAATCATCTTTTCCTTAATAATATGTGGTGCCGGCGAAGGTTTGCCCTTGATATACCATTTGAGTATTGTGACAAAATCGTGCATATTATTTTTTTATTTTAGTAAACCAAAAGCATCCGCAGCCATAGTTTTCAGCATCGGCTTGTTCCTCGGTCGCATGTTCTATAATCCCGCCACTATTTTCGGGGATAAGCGAAAATTCTTTTAGATTAAGCTCACTAAAATATTCACGGATTTGCTTGTATGAATAAATACGATGCGCGTTGTAACATATTTTTGGTTTACCAATGGGTACCACGAAAAGAAGTGAGCCACCAACCGCGAGTACACGCTTGAGTTCGTCGATAGCCTTGAGGTCTCCGGAGGGATCGATAGGCTCGCCGTATCTGCCGAGACCCACGTGCTCGACAGTGTGCATACACGATAGAGAGGAGACGCTTTCGTCTTTGAAGGGAAGCGAAACAAGGTCAGCTTGTTTAGAATGAAGTCCTGATAGAGTGATGTCGGCAGGACGGTAGTCATAAAAATCAACAGGGATAAATGCTGAAAGCATGGTTGAGAAGGAAAGGATCGAGGATATGTCCGTGTGAAGTGACGGGTTTATTTTCTTTACTGTTCGTATGGCCCACGCGGGATGATACGTATAATGTCGATCAAATGGTGTGACCCCCGTATTATCAAAAGATTGTCGGGATTTATCTTTCCAGAGGACGCTAAAGCGCCCATCTTTTTTAGAAGTGTTTCGAAAGTCTATAAAATCCTTCACAAATAGTAATTGTTTTTTTATTTTCTCAACAGTCATATTTTTTGTAGCCTTACTTTTTTGGAAAGTACTGTAAAAAAACGTTCAAAATCTACCCAGTCAGTTGTGTCAAAAAAGCCAAATAGTTTATATAAAACTATATAGATGAGCACTGAGCTTCCACCGATGAGCAGAAGTGTGGCGACATTGACAATAATTGGCGATAGAAGGTATACGTCAATAATCCAGACGAGAGCAGACACGAGGATGGTGCCGAGTATTTTTTTTGTGTAGTAATGCCCACGGCTCGATAGGGTAAGGTATTTTTTTTCTGTATAGTAAAATATATATATAACCGGCAACAGCGACAGAAGGTATGCCCATGCAGCGCCGGTAATACCGTATCGTGGAAGGAGGATAAGGAGTAAGATGGCATTTAATATTCCCATCGATACGGACATCGCCGTGAGGAATTTTACTTTATTAAGTCCAAGCAGGAAGCTCGATAAAGGTCCAAATAGGGCTAAAAAGAAATTTGTAAACGCTAGGATTATCAATATTTGTGTGGAATGATTTGCAAAGTCAGCACTGAGCCAGTACAGCAGTATCTTATATGCGAATGCAATCGATGTGATAGTCAGTGCAGCGGCGGCAATCGTGATAAGTCGAAATGAGCGGACATATAAGGTCTCGATCTGTGCGCGGTTATTTCCTCCGTCGAGTTGTGAAGTTGTTGGGAACATTGTTACCGAAAGGGTGCTTGCGACACCCGGTATTCTCGATGTGACGCTTCCCGGTACGCTGTAGTAAGTAAGATTACTTGGACCAACATAAAAAGGAATAATGAGCCGGTCCAAAGAGGAAAGTGCTGTACCCGCAATACTATTTATAAATACAACAAGTCCAAATTTATAACAATTTTTTATTTCAGTGGTATCCCAGCCAAATTTTAAACCAGCCTGAGGAAGCATTTTTTTTACCTGCCGCATAGTTATAATGTTGAATAGTATTATAAATAGCAGTTGAGTTAGGAGCATCGATGTTAAGGATCCTCCAGAAAGAACGACAATCAACACACTAAGACTTGAAACTGTGGTTGATATTATTCCAATTTTATTACTAATATCAAAACGTTGTAAGACTGCTAGTGCGACGGTGTATGTATTAAAAAGGGTAGTAATAAAAAAAAGTCCACCTGCAATAATAAAAAGAATCGAATAGGCTTGATAATTTGCAAATTGAGCTGGTAATATTTGCGGCCCAAAAAAACCAATAGCAATTAATAGGATTGCCCCAAGTGCACCAATAAGTAATGAAAGTGTATTTGCTGAGCGTATGAGTGCTTGTATTGCAGAATAGTCTTTCTTCCCCCAGTAGAATGACATGTGCTTTGCTACCGCAGTTCCAAAGCCAAGATCAAGCAGGCTCATGAGCCCCATGAGAGCATTTATAAACAGATATATACCGTAGTTTTTAATACCGAGCTTAAAGATAACAATCGGCGTTATAAACAAAGAAAAAAACATCGGCCAGATATACCCGACGATATTATAGCTGATGTTTTTAAATGTTTTATAGGTCAGTGAGTCGGTTTCCATAACAGTTTAGTTTTCTATTTTATATTCATATTCTAACACATTCAGCATCTCATTTACCGATGACCCTCTTAGAAAATAAATAATCAATATGTCCAATTTTTGCGACGAAGATATAATCGTGTTGAGTAAGTAGGGTTGCAATTTCTGCTCTATGATCATCCGTGTGGCACTCAATCAGTAAATGGTTCGGCGAATTTTTTTTAAAACCAAGTCCGTGTAGGGCATTAATTTCATAACCTTCAATATCAAGTACCATAAGATCTATGTTTCGTTTGGGGTTTATTGAGAAGTGTTTATCAAGTATGTATTGTATTGTCTGAGCAGGTACTTTTATGTGGCGCGCAGTTATTCGTTGTGTTTTTTCCCCAGCAGCAATCCAACTATCTTCATCTTTGGCTATATTTTTAACAACTGACATCGCGTTGACGTCGATAAAATCAAGCATTGTATTTGAATGATCGGGGGAGGTAACCGCATATTGATAGACAGTAGACCTTGGACGGTATTTTCTGCACTTGTTAGAAATAGGTAAGGGTTCAACAATTATCCCTGTCCACTTTAATTTTTTTTCTAAATAATATGTTGGATCTTGAAAGAAGCCGTCGTTACCTCCACATTCAACAAAAAATCCATTTTTTATGTGCCCAAAATACTTCATTAGTTGGTCGTGATCACGATAGGGTTTAGAAAACGAATAATTTCCAAAAAACTCGAACAGTGCTCGGCGAGGATAGATTAATTTACTTGTAAAAAAGGGGATAATTTTTTTATAATTTTTTTGAGGGTTGCTCATCAAAAGCAACCACCTTGATTTTATTGTATCGTGGTAAGCCATAGAAATTTATATTGTATAGCTGTAGCTTTTTTTCACCCCGCCATTCTACCACACCTTCGCGGTTGCGTGACGTAGCGCGACGGAAAAGATGTGATATGATGTTTGCTATCAAAACCCGCAGAAGAGAGGGTGAGAAGAGCTGATATATTCGGCAACATTTACAAGAGACATTAATATAATATCGAATACGTATGACACCAAACAAAAATCTGACAACTATCCTGCGCTTTGCTACCTATGTTCTCCTTGCGGCGACGTTGTTTGTGCCGCTCTTTGTTGCAAATAGCATGTTTTTCCCATTCATCACTGGAAAAGCATATGCGTTTCGCGTGCTTGTCGAGGCGGCTTTTGCGATATGGCTCGTGCTTGGACTTTTTGATAAGAATGCTCGACCAAAGATATCGCCACTCTCTATTGGTGTGACACTTTTTGCTATTATCGCTCTCATTGCAGATCTTGCCGGGGTCAACCCAATCCGTAGTCTCTGGTCAAACTACGAACGATCTGAAGGTTGGATAGTGATCATTCATCTATGGGGATATTTTGTAGTCATGGCTTCTGTGCTCCGCAATCGCATTCATTGGCAGCGATTTTTTAATGTATCCTTCATTGCAGCGCTTGTTGTTGCTATTTACGCCACTGTCCAGTTTGGGACTGCAATGCTCGCGCACAATGCTGCTCCTCGTCTCGATGCACGTTTAGGTAACGCAGAGTATCTCGCTGTGTATATGCTCATTCATGCATTCATTGCTCTCTACATGACGGCTGCAGCGTGGACAAAAAAACAGGCTCGTGGCTATCTTTATTTGGCGCTCTTCGCGGTATTCAGCTTGGTTCTTGTCGGTACACAAACTCGCGGTACAATTCTCGCTCTCGCTGGAGCACTATGTATTGTATTGGCGATTATTGCGATAAAGAAAGACACAAGTCTTGCTGCGAGTGAGCAGCGGTCAGCAAATATTATTCGTATCATCGCTGGATCGCTCCTCGGTCTTATTATTCTTGGCGGTGTTGGTTTCTATGATGCACGACAGAGTAATTTTGTGCAGACACATCAATTAACGGCACGTCTCGCGTCTATATCTTTCGACAACCCTCGCATTCAGTATATTTGGCCGATGGCGATCAAAGGATTTGCAGAAAAGCCTGTTCTTGGGTGGGGACAAGAAAATTTCAATTATGTCTTCAATAAATACTACGATCCAAAGATGTGGGGACAAGAACAGTGGTTCGATCGCGCGCACAACGTGTTTCTCGACTGGCTCATTGCTGGTGGTGTGATCGGTTTCTTATTCTATGTCTCGCTATACGTGCTATCGTTGGTGGCCATTTGGAGGAGTCGATTTACAGTAATAGAGCGGGCAGTTCTCACCGGTCTTGTAGCTGGCTACGCGATCCACAATATTTTCGTGTTCGATAACCTCGCAAGCTACCTCATGTTCTTTGTCACCCTCGGCTTCCTACACGCTGCTTCGACAGAAGATGAAGTAAAAGGAAAGACGGGTAAGCTCAGCGTATGGTCAGACAAGATCGCGGCGGTCGTGATCAACCCTGATGTGACTGAGTGGATCGTGGCGCCTGTTGTTGTCATTCTTTTAGCGGGAGGAATTTACTTCTTCAATTATCGTCCAGTGGCAGCAAATCTCAGCTTGATCAAAGGCCTAACGAGCTGTGCGTACATCGGCCAACAGGGAGCACCGACACCAAATGCTGCGTACTTTACAAATGCTCTTGCTATCGATGTCTATGTAGCAAACCAGGAGACTCGCGAACAGCTTTATAGTTGTTCTGGACAGGTATTGAGTGCCCAGACGGTGCCCGATGCAACAAAACTTGCTTTCTATAAGGCGACGACTGCTGCTATTGCTGCGCAGGCATCATCGACACCAAACGATCTTCGAGGATATCTCTTTGGAGCATCGTTCTATGATAATCTCGGTCAGTATTCATTCGGAAAACCACTTGCAGAACGCGCGTATGCGATCTCACCGCAAAAGCAAAGTGTCCTTCTCGAGCTTGCCTCAAACGAAATCGGTCTCGGCAGCACGACACCCGCACTTGTCTTGATCAAAAAAGCGTATGAGTCTGCGACTGATAACCCAACAACAAAGATTGCGTACGCTCGAGGTCTTTATTTGACCAAAGATTATGCCGACGCAATTTCTATTATGAAAGAAGTAGTGGCTGCTGATCAGACAAATCTGCAAAACCATATTACGCTCGCAATGTTCTATATGGGAAATAAGGATACCGAAAATGCTATCAGCGAGCTCAATGCTGTCGCAAGTTCAAGTATCGAATACGCACCGGCGGTAAATAAAGCCGTCAAAGATATCAGGGCAGGAAAGAACCCCTTTGCACCAGCGCCTACCGATGCTTCTACGGCACAATAAATCTGTTTTCCACAGGTAATTGGGCTTGCATTTTTACTAAAATCTGCTATATTATGAGGGTGTGAGTACTATCAAGTGATAGTCCAATCAAATAAATGTTTACACAAGTTCCTGCCTCGGCAGGATTTTGTGTTTATGGGTGTTTTTATTTTTGTAGAAGGGAATTTCCAGTCATTTGCGCGGGTTTTTTGATATTGAATAGATCAAGGATAGTAGGTGCGATATCGGCGAGATCACCGGTTGTAATGGCATGTTCTGTGCTGGTCAGTATTGCAGGAACTGGGTTTGTGGTGTGAGCGGTGTGCTTTGTGCCGGTGATCGGATCGATGTTTACCTCGGCATTTCCGTGATCAGCAGTGACGAAGGCGATGCCACCCTTTTTCTCGAGCACAGCGATCACGCGACCAAGCTCTCGGTCGACGGTCTCGACGGCTGTGATGATAGCGGGAACGTTTGCGGTGTGGCCAACCATGTCTGGATTTGCAAAATTGATAAAAATAAAATCAACGCCTTTTTCAATCTCCTCAATGGCTTTATCTGCGATAGCCTCAGCGCGCATTTCGGGAGCCTCATCGTGTGTTTTCACATCTTTTCTGCTTGCAAGCATGATGTGCTCTTCACCGACATTTTTTTGTTCGTTGCCGCCGTTGAGGAAATACGTCGCGTGTGGAAATTTTTCTGTCTCAGCAATACGGCTTTGACGAAGTCCCGCCTTTGCTATTTCGTGACCGAGTGTTGCACCGACTGTCGCAGGGCGAAAGGCAACATGTGCAGTGTAGTCAGCTGAATATTCGGTGAGAGTCACCAAATAAACATTATCATTTTTCTGTTTTTCCATAAGCTTCTGAGTGAGCATACGAGCTCGGTCAGAACGGAAATTGAAAACAAAGACGCCGTCGTTCTTTTTGACATTACCTATCGTGCCATCTGTGTGAATAGGATTTTTATAGACAACAGGGGAGAGAAGCTCGTCATTTTTTTCAAGAGCGTATTGTTCCTCGAGATACACTGAGGGCTGTGTCGAGAAGGATGGTCCAGTACCATCAAACATGGCCAACTCAGCTTTTGCCATGCGATCCCAGTTGTTGTCTCGGTCCATGGCGTAGTAACGACCAGAGAGGCTGGCGATGAAAAAGTTTTTTCCTGATGGATCAAGCTCAGCGAGAAGTGTCTCGAGCTTTTTCACAGACTCGGATCCACTTTGGGGTGGGGTATCGCGACCGTCAGTGAAAACATGTACGGCGACTGTGGACACGCCGTAGTTTTTTGCAGCTTTTAGGAAAGCGAAAAGATGATGTTCATGACTGTGCACGCCTCCTGGACTCAAGAGGCCTTGTACGTGAAGTGTCGATTTAAATTTTTTAACATGATCAAATAGTGCGATAAAAGCAGGATTGGTCGCGAAGGATTTGTCGGAAATAGCTTTGTCGATTTTTACAATGTCAGTATCCATTGGGCGACCGACGCCAATAGTGGTGTGGCAGACTTCGCTGTTTCCCATTTGACCCTCGGGAAGGCCGACAGCATTGCCGGAAGCCTTAAGGAGTGTGTGCGGATATTTTTTCCAGAGTGCATTGAAGACGGGGGTTTTTGAAGCGGCGATGGCATTGTGTATTTTTTCCTCACGGTATCCCCAGCCGTCAAGGACAATGAGTATTACTGGCGTTTTTATTTTTGTGTCAGATTTCATACCGGAGTAGTATACTATATTTTTCAGCTGTTTGTGTATTTTTGCATTTCTTTTTGATATAATAAACGGAGATTGTTCCAAATGGTGGCGAACGGCTGTACTCACATTTAAATTAAACATTATATTTGGAGCTATCACCCGTTCGCCATCATTGGGCGCAATACATTGCACGACCTGATGTTATATTTTACACTCCTGTCATGACGTTATCTATTTCAGAACATGTTCCATTGCGCGATTTGACGACATTTAAAGTCGGCGGACAAGCGCGCTATTTTTGCGAGGTGACGTCTGAGGAAGAATTGTGTGATGCTGTTGATTTTGCAAAAAAAGTGACCGGTGATGATGGAAAAATTGGTGTACCATTTTTTATTCTTGGTGGAGGATCAAATATTTTGATATCAGACGAAGGATTTTCTGGGCTCGTCATCAAGATGGGTATTAGAAATATTTTTTTTGATGAAATTACTGAAGGTGTAGGTGCTGAAGC
>JBAXYC010000005.1:0-19349 GCA_037127615.1 bacterium
ATACCGTTGCGGTAGCTTAAAAATTTCTGCTTCTTTTATATCGCATTTCTCGATAATCATGCGGACAATTATACTCCGACAACAAATTTTGTCTTGTGTATTTAAATAATATATACAAATACATCGAGAAAAAGTATTATTCGTTATAGATTGATAGTCTTTTTTTATTTAATATCCAGTGAACATCTTCTATGCACCTCACTAACGAAATCTCTAATATGAATTACACGTCATTGTTCCTCCACTTGGTACACCGGCACTACCGTACGACTGGTTGAAATTACAATTAGTTGTTCGCACGGGATTTATAACGGGAATTGTTATTTGTGGGGGAATATAAATATATTGATTTATTTGAGAACCACTATTACTAGAGTTCCTTGAGAGTGAATTAATTTTTGCAGCTAATTTATCGGTAGAATCCTTTAGATACTCATCGTCTGTATCAACCTCAGTCTTAAAATCTGCGATATCCTTCGTCAAAATGTCAGGGTTTAATGTTTTAAGGTCAGCATCTTGCGCTTTGTTGATTGCATTGAAGTCGTCAGTAGATATATATTTGGCTTGTGAAATATCGGAAGCTAGTTTGTTAAAACGATTCATTTGATCTTCGTAAAATTGTCTCAAATTAACCAAAAAATTTTTATGTACGTAATAACCTTGATTGTCATCTTTGTATATATTTATAAAAGCATTATTTACATTTATGAGCCAACTATCTGTTGGATTGATTGTGTACGCATTCAGTTTAGAAATGGTTGTGTTAAAACTACTTATTCTATTATCAATAGCTGGCATTACGATGTCTATAACATCCTGGTCTCCTTTTGCGATAGCAAACAAGTCGGCTGCTCGTTTTAGTATAATCTTCCTATATTGATCAGTCTGGTCTGGCACACTCTGAACTGGTTTTGGAGTAGAAACATGGGTGGGCTGTTTTGGTTCAGAAGTCTTTACAGGTGGGGTAGTTGTAGTGGTTGAGGAAGGTGAGTTATCGAAGTTAAATCTTGGCGTTGTACTGGCATTCCTGCTCAGTCCAAATGGCAACGGTAGGAACTTGTCGATTCAACTTGAACCGATGTACTATGAGAAAAATTCCAATTATTAAACCAACTTAGTGGATTCCACCACGAAGCGAGAGCTACTGAGGGAGCAAACGCTACAACCGTAATAAAAAGATAATATTTTTTCATATTTAGTTAGATAATCTTAATCCCCAATTCCTGCAACTGGCTAGCCTCCACTTCGGCGGGAGCTTCCATCATTGGGTCGCGGCCTTCGCCTGTCTTTGGGAAGGCGATGATTTCGCGGATGTTTGGCTCGTTTTGGAGAAGCATGATGAGACGGTCAAAGCCGAATGCGAGTCCTCCGTGCGGCGGCGTACCGGAACCAAGTGCCTTTAGCATGTGGCCAAAGTTGCGCTCGATACGCTCCGGCGCATAGCCCATGATCTCAAACACCTTTTTGAGTGCCTCTGGGTCGTGGTTGCGGATGCCTCCCCCGCCGATCTCGTTGCCATTGAGTGCCATATCGTACTGCGCGGCCATGATGCCACCGATGTCTTTTTTCTCCATGAGGTGCGGGATGTACTCTGGCTTTGGTGCAGAGAAAGGATTGTGCGTAAATGTCCAGCCAGCAGCCTTTGTGCCGCCACCTGTTCCGTTCTGGCCATCTGTCTTTTCAAAAAATGGGAAATCGATCACCCAGCAGAATGCGAGGAGATTTGGATTATTTTTGTCGGTGCGAAGGTCGGGCTTGTCGTTGCCATATTTTTCCATCGCTTCCTTGTAGCTAAGGCGTGGAAACGGCACTTGCTGGATTTCTTTTTCAGGATAGACGGCTTTGACGAGGCCGATGATCATTTTTTCATTCATTGCCATGACATCCTCCTGCACGACAAAGCTCATCTCGATGTCGATCTGTGTAAACTCTGGCTGGCGATCGCCGCGAGTATCTTCGTCGCGGAAACAGCGAGCGATCTGGAAATACCGTTCGAAACCAGACGTCATGAGGAGCTGCTTGTACTGCTGAGGCGACTGCGGAAGCGCATAAAACTTTCCATGTTCAAGACGAGACGGCACGATATAGTCGCGAGACCCTTCTGGGGTGGACTTTGTCATGTACGGCGTCTCCACCTCCACGAAACCTTCATCGGTGTAGAACTCACGGATAAACTGGATCGCAGCCGAGCGGTTGCGAATATTTTTCTGCATGCGAGCACGACGAAGGTCGATATAGCGATAGCGGAGGCGGGCGTCTTCATTGATCTCCTTGCCATCCCCTGCTATGTCGAAGGGCGGCGTCTCGGCCTTGTTGAGCACGGTCATCGAAAGGACCTCGATCTCCAGCGCCCCGTTCACCTCATCTTTATTGATCATGCGCTCCGGTCGAGCATTTATTTTACCCGTCACCTCGACGACCCACTCGCTGCGCACCGCGCTAGCGACCGCATGCGCCTCAGCATGGCTCGGGAGGAGCACCATCTGCACCTTCCCACTCGCATCGCGCAAATCGATGAAAATAAGCTTCCCGTGGTCACGGCGGACATCTATCCAGCCCTTCACCGTCACTTCCACTCCTGCACCGCCAGTTTTTAATACCTCATTGAGGTCTTTTATGTAGGTTCGTTTCATACGCATAAGTATACATTTACAAGCGCTTTTCGCAAAACTGTCCAAAATAAATGTTTACTTTTTCGAAATTCATTAAAAACTAAACAGCAGCAGGCAACTCCACATAGAACTGCGATCCTTTTCCAGCCCCCTCCGACTCCGCCCAAATACGTCCATGGTGTGCCTCAGTGATACCCTTTGCAATAAAGAGACCGTACCCGGTACTATCCACATTGACCTTTGTTGAGTTCTTTCCATGACCGCCCTCAGTAAAGAGAACTGCTTTGTCCTCGCTCGAGAGACCGACGCCTGTATCTTTTACAGCAAAAACGATAAGATCGTCGAGTCTATCTGCGGTCGTTACCCCCTTTCGAGAAAGACTGATGGTAATACTTCCTTTTGGGGTGTACCTGATGGAATTCTCAATCAAATTTTTAAAAACCTGCCTCAACTGCTCCTGATCCCCGTTAACCATGTACCCTGATGAAAAAGCTCGCTTTGATGGATCGCTCGGCGCCACATCGAATGAAAGCTCGAGCCCTTTGGAGGTGACGATCGACTTGTATTCGATATACAGTCCAGAAATAAGCGTCTCAAGATCAAAATTTTCCATAGAATACCGCACGGTGCCGTTTTTAATATTTGCACCACTCAAGAAATCCTGGACCATCGCCACACCTTTTGTATCAGAATCAAAACCCTGTCGGATAAACTTCTTTGCGACATCTGACATATCCCCCGCTTCGCCTTCGAGCAATAGTGAAAAAATATCACGAGACTTGGTAAAGAAGCCCTTGACCTGATGCGTGATGAAATGAATAAACTGAATCTGGTTATCGTTTGCCTTCTCGAGCTCATCGGCCAGCACTTGGATCTTTTGTCGCTGCTCTACCTCCCTACGAACACTTCGGATCAATAGAATACCAAAGATCACTGTAATCAAGAGTATTGCTGCATCGATACCCTTTTCTGTTACCGCCTCCGCAGTAAATATCTTTGAAAAGAGCGTGATCCAGATGACGACAACGACTGCCTGCGTCAAAATGACTTTTATGTTGAAAAGTTGATAGCGGGTGATCGCGTACGCTGTCATTCCAAGAAAAATAAATGCATATATCGAGAGGAATGGTAGAAAAGCACCTGACTGAAGCATAATGATCGGGATAAGGATCGTTGTGATTATCAAAAGTATCATACTAAACACACCAATGAGCACAATGCGCGCTTGGAGGCGCTGCTCTTTTCTTGTGACCAAGTACCTCTTACATAGATAGTACAATGCGCTCAAGCTAAAGATGGTTGAGATGATACCGAACGGCACAAGTCCAACTCCTGGTAGGGGGTTATTTGCGGCATCAACGCCGACAAAGGCATAGGGTGAAATATTTATGGCCATCATCGCCACAGTTAGGATCACCACTGACCAAAACACATATTTCTTAAGTAAAAGCTTTGCGCTCGGCATTGTGTGGGCAAGTAAGAAAAAAAGAGCGCTCATCGATGCTGCGGAAGCAATAGCTAGCCGGTGGAAGAAAAGGCCGTATGCAGACACACCCGAAAGTCCAGAGACGTACCCTGCCCACACCCATAGCAAAATAAAAAAGCTAAGCAGAATAAATATGATGTTGGTAGCGCTTCGTTTATTTGAAAAAAAGACCGCGATCGCAAGGACAAGCATACCGAGCGATGTTGCCGCAATAAAAATAGGTTCGAGGGCTGTGGTGATTTGTGTAAGATTTTCCATAATTGCTAATTAATCCAATGAATGACTGGCGCCGGTTTAAATGACTTTGTTGAAGGCTTTTCTCCATAGCCGATACGAAGAATGGTAGTAATCATACCATCCTTGGCGTCGCATAATGACGCCACTGTGTCGTACCCGGCATTGATCTCTTTCTGCTCTACCTCAGAAAAGACACCCGTTGCGGTCTTTTCATCGATCGCTTGTTTGAAAAAGAAAAGACCAGAGTTGAGCTGAACAGATAGATTATTCTTTGTGGCAGAAAGCCAGAGTCGTTCGATACTTCTTCCCGCCCCCAAAAAAGCTTCCTTGTTTTTTGAGACTTTTACGACACATAAGAGACCGCATGAACGATGATTTTGAGCATTTTCTTTTGCGATCAGTCGGGCGACGCCGAGCTTTGCGGCAATCTTCATCACAGGCCAATATTGTATAAAATGAAGCATGGCCCACTGTGGAGGTTGTAACTCAAGTGTAGTGAGGAGCAACCCTCCACCCTTTTTTGCCTCCTGTTTTTTGTTGAATACCATTTCTTTAAAAAGGAGCCCGTGTAGTATTTTATTTTCAAACATAATCCGTTCACTGACAGACAATGACTGAGCGATTTTTCCTATAACCTCTCGATCTGAAATAAACTCAACACCGACATCTGTCGAAACCCCGACGGACTGTGCAAGCTGCTTTTGAATATCGGCAGACACTACTTTATCTGAATACGGCTTACGATTCGTCGCTCGCTCTGGTATAAAAGCAGCGAGGTCATCGGCCGGCACAGCTCCAGACTCAGAAAGCTGGATATGTGCAGTAATAAACTCTCGGTTATTGTCTGGAAAAATACTTACATGGGTCGCAATACCGCACGAGGACGCAGCCAGGCAAATATTTTCAATGAGCGCCCCATGAGCGATCCATGTACCTCGATAGAGAGCATTGAGCACGGGGTGGTCACGCTCCGGCTTTGCAATAACCTTGATCAATGAACCATCCACCTCAAACTCCCATGGTTGCGAATTCCCTCCCGAAGGGGCCATGCATCCGGCTGTCAGAATTTTTTGAATTATTTCTCGAGAAATCATAGGTGAATGCGGAAATTATACCATAAACCTCTTGAGCTCTGGATGCACCTTGAACACATCAACACCAGCGTTAACAAGTATGTGGAGAAAACCACTACGCCAACTGTCGATAGGAATAATTTGAAGCTCTGGAACATCGGAAACCTCCTTGTCGACAAGCGCGCGCAGACCTTCTCCTGAGAGCACTGCGTCTACCAAAGTTCCCTCAGCAACAAGGATCTTCGCAAGCGCTAGCTCTCCATCAAGGCTGTCGATGTCATGCTCGCCAAGATAGTGCTGCAGCGTTTTTTCTGTCAGTTTTTTCTCAAGAAGCAGTCTGCGTATGAGGGTCTTTAATTCTTCCATATGTAGCCAATATCGCGGAAACTGGTATGTGTATGCATTTCTCTCCACGACCACTTTGGCATCGTTTGTGAGCCCGAGGGTGGTATGCGCTGAAATAAAGTTTGGTGTTATGTGATGTGCCCCCTTACGTAATGTGATAACCTTGTCGCGGATTTCAGGCCTAACTATAGCGCTAACATACGTAAATGACGTCGTCTGTGGAGGAAAATCAACCATAAACTGAGCCTGCATAAGAGCCATACACTCGGGTGTATATTTATGCCGTTCTGTTGGTAGCGAGGCCACTACCTTGTCGTTGCCGACTGTATACGGATGAATGCCGCACATTCTCGAGTCCGAAATCACATGATGCCAGAAATTATTTTTAGAAAACTTATTTTTTTTACAAAAAATATCAACAATAGGAACTTTATTAAAAGTATAGAGCTCGAGCTCACCGACGCCTTCAAAATCGCCATCCCCGGGGACCATGCGTACACTTAGCCATTCATTCACTAACTCTGCATCAGTCCCCAAAACATGTCCTCGAGGATATCGAGCTCTGACCAAATAAATAACAGCCTTGTCGTCATATTTATCAAATAAATCTCGCGGGCCATACCGTCGATATGAGGTTCTGGCCAGGCTTACGATCGTGTGAAATGACGGGTGTCGCCATTCCTTATGATACATGTCTTTTGCTCGATACACTTCAAACGTTACATCATCCTTTACATAGACAGAGTCAGCAATTGGTAACTCGAGTTCTGAAATATGATAACCTTCGTTTGTTGCATGCATAGGATTTATGCTTCGAGAGACTTATTAAATTGGGCCCGGATATCGTCACGTCGTTTGACGGCCTCTGCACTTTGATAATCGGGGACCAAGATTGCTTCCGTAGAGAAAATATATTTTCCTGACGGGAGTGGCTTTTTGGTGGCGATGCGAGAGGCACCAATCGCGATCAATCCTCCCGAAATCACTGCTGCTGAGCCGAGCTGAGGAACACCGCCGAGTGTCTGACCTATCTGAGCAAGCGACGTCAGCAACCCCTCCTCCATGTACTCGACGCCGATGATTTTAGAGGAGATTTGGTTCCATAATTTCGGGTTGGTTTGGCGAGCGGTCGGCGAGAGAGTCTCCTCAGAAAGCTCAACTCGACCATGAAAAAGTGGACGCTGTGGCTCCTCATCAAAGCGCTCGATATCCAAAATAACGCTAACACCGTTGTCCGTAGCCATGAGAACAGGAATGCCACGCCTCTGAGACTCTTTTCGAATCATCACTTTTAGAGGAAGGCTATCCATCTCCTCAACGAGGATGTCTACACTGGTCAAGAAGTCGTCGATATTTGTATTCGTGACGCCTTCTAGAAAAACCTCAATCTCTGCGTATGGGTTTATCTGATAGATAGTCTGGGCCGCGACTTCTGCTTTATGTTTTCCAATCTTTGTAAAATCATAACTCAGACGGTTTAGGTTTGATGCGGATATAGTATCGGGGTCAGCGAGCTTCATATGGCGAGCCATACCGATCATCGCCATCGTGAGAGCCCCGTGGCTTCCCACACTGAGACCTGCGACAGCTACGGTCGTCGCGTATAGCTTATCCTGCTCTTCTTTGGTAATGATATTTTTATTGCGGGCGGTGCGAACTTCCTGATGCAACTCGTCCGTGAGGTAATGTACGAGGGTCTTACTCCACGGAAAGTAAAACCACTGCCCTGCCTCGTCTGAACTCTTGCCAGCGAGATGCTCTTGCTTGAACACCGCAAACTCTGCAGCATAGTCCTTCTTCATTTTTGTCCACGGGTTGCGGATCTGAAAAAGCTCGTCGAGAAGGCTATCGTACTGGTCGACAACTTCAAAAAGATCAACCTGCTTTTTGGTCGCATTGACATCGACAATTTTTAGAGGTTTTTCCATGACCGTAGTATATTCTTATTGTCGCAAGTCCACAATATATTTATTTTTAAACGATGTCGTAGTCGGTATGGTAATTTCTTCCTGAAAAATCAACTCCCTTTTCTTTAAAAATGCGACCTGCTCTTCGATGACCGTCTTGTGTTTTTCACATGTTTTATGAAGTACGATCTCTACAAAATCTCTCCCCTCTTTCGTTAGGATATTGACCACAAATCTATCTGTAAAATTCGACAAAATCTCGATTATTTTTGAGCGCGACAGAAGCACGCCCTGTATTTTAATAAGATCATCCCCCCTTCCGACGATAGAAAACTCCGCCAAGGTTCCATTTTTATTTTTTTGTATTTTTTCGATGATATCACCGGTCTTGTAGCGGATAACTGGTGTCGCAAAATTATGCAAATCAGTAACAACAAAGTAGTGATCCCCTTTCTCATCAACCATAGACTCAGTATGAATCCCCACGTTGATGATCTCCAGCGCCTTTGGGTTACCTTTTTTTGAAACACCGATTGCAGGGCACTCCGTCAGACCAAAATGATTGATAACTTCGATGCCGTACTTCTCAAATGTTTCAATGTGCGAATCGAGCAATCGCTCGCCCGCGAGAATAACTTTTTTTGGTAGGCTTTTTGTGGCTTTTTTTTCAACAAGAAGGTTGGCCAGCGCGATCGCATAGCTGGGCACCGAAAGCCAGACATTTGGCTTTACTTTGATGATCGCTTCGAGCACCTTGTCTTTTCAGTAGGTATTTGGGGCGCCACCCGGCATTATGGAAATACCCTCAGCTTGGCAAGCTTTCTCATACATACTTCCAGGCACGTAATTTCCATATGCGAATAGATTTAACACCACGTCGCTGCTCGTCACCCCTGACTTCTTCAAAGAAATAACAGCTCGTTTGATAAAAGACTTGAGTGCTTCTGTCGAATAAAAAACGTAAAGAGGTTCACCTGTTGAGCCGCTCGTCACTCTGAGCTCAGCAAATCGTGCAGGCACCCGCGCATCTCGTATCAGACTTTTATCACTTACCGGAACCTTGTCCCATGAACTGATTTTCTCTAGACCGTGTCTGTAAAATGTCAGTAATTTTTTTTGTGAATTAGTCATGTGTCCGAGATTATGATCGCGCTAGACCAGTGGGTAAAACTTCTCCTCAATTTCCGCCTGGATATCGCCGCTAACATCAAACTTTCTACTATTTTCTGTTTTCGAAATAAGAACTCTGTGTAGATTTCGATTTTTAAAGACCTCGCCAAATGGTTTATCCTGATTTTTTTCAATCCACACATCAACCAATTCGTTTCTTGTGACCTTGTTTGCAGCCTCACAAATCATCTGTTCTCCAATAAAAAAACCAATCCTTCTTACTACGAATGAGTCAGATTTTTCTTGCTCAAGGAGCTTAAACGTCACATCCGGAGCACGCTCTCCAATATAGTAGGTTGTGGAAAGATTGACGTCATCGAGAAGACCAGAAAACCAGCTCTTGTCTTTGAGATTTTCGTGCACAGAAGTCGATTTGGTAGGGTATTCTTTTATCATTTAAAAAGAAATTATAGCAAAAACATAGGAAAAAGCTATATTTATGAAGACAATTGCACTGTGTAAGTATGCCGAACAAAAAAACCGCGCATGGCGGTATTTTTTATAGAGATAAGTATACTGATTTCCGAGAACTACTCTCCTTTCTTTGCCTTACCAACACGACGTCGTGAGACAATAAAGACGTTTGAGTATTTCTTTGGAGTACGAGTCTTCTGACCCTTTCCAGCTTGCTTTCCCCAGCGAGTCTTGAGGCGGCGAAGTCCGCGACCTGTACGCTGTTCTCCTCCTCCGTATGGGTGATCTACAGGGTTTTGAGCGGATCCGCGAACTGTAGGACGAATACCCATCCATCGTGCACGTCCGGCTTTACCGATATTCACGAGGCGAGACTCGTCATTTGAAACTGTACCGACTGTTGCCCATGCAAGCTCGTTGATCTTTCGAACTTCGGTTGACGGCATCTTGATGTGTGTGTATCCTGCGTCGTTTGCGATAACCTGAGCAAATGTGCCAGCTGAACGAACGAGCTTTGAGCCACCTTCTGGGTGTATCTCAACATTGTATACAAAAGTACCAACTGGAATTCTCTTCAATGGGAGGCGGTTACCCGTCATGATCTCTGCTGTAGCGGATGTCATAAACTTGTCACCTACCTTTACTCCCTTTGGGACGAGGATATAGCGACGAGTACCGTCAGCGTATTGCACGAGGGCGATGAAGCCAGTGCGGAACGGATCGTACTCAATCGTCTTCACGACTGCCACCATATCTTTCTTCTCATAAAGAAAATCGATGTCTCGGAAAAGCTTCTTGTGTCCTCCGCCCTTGTGGCGTACCGTGATGCGTCCGAATGCATTACGTCCCATGTCGCGCTTCATTCCCTTTGTGAGGGCCTTGTACGGCTCAGAAGCGGTCAAGTATTTCTTGAACTCGATTGTCGTCATGCCTCGGCGTGATGGTGTTGATGGATGATATGATTTCATGGGGGTTTTTAATAAATGATTCGGACTATGCTGCAAACTCGATCTTGTCGCCCTTCTTCAAGAAAACCATAGCTTTCTTGAATCCGGATGCGGTCGATGGACGGCCACGGTAGGTAATCGGACGATCAGGAATGTTTACAATGTTTACCTTTACTGGGGTAACCTTGTATTCAGACTTGATTGCCTTTGTGATAGAACCCTTTGTTGCAGTACCGAGAACCTTGAATGTGTATACATTCAATGCTTCGTGCTGAATACCAGCTTTTTCGGTCATGTGAGGAGCGATAATGACAGAGACAATCTTTGTAACTGGAGCAATAGCAACCTCGGCCTTTGTAACCTTCGTAGCCTTTACAACCTTTACTGCAGGACTTGTGATCGCAGCTTCCATTGGCTTTGACTTTGCTGCTTTTTTATCAGCAGTAGTCTTCTTTACAGCTTTTGTAGCCTTTGGTGCACTCGCAATCTTTGCTGCATCGTGTTTCTTTTCTGTTTTTGTTGAAAATAGAGCCATAAAATTTATTGTTTCTTGCTAGTTAGGGCAACCAACGATGCCTTTGGGTCTGCAATAACAATATACTTGTGATTGAGAACGGCGAGAGGGTTGATATTGCGCATTTCTTCGACTGAGACGCTGCCGTAGTTGCCAAAGCTCTTCACGAGCTCAGGATACTTTTTGTCGATAGCGATAAGTGCCGCGTTCTTTGGCTTTGTATTGAGCTTCTCAAAACCTTTTACCTTTGAAAGAGCGTCGATGACTGCTTTTGCATCCTTTGTCTTTGGAGTCGTGAATTTCAATGCATCGAGAAAGATAATCTCACCGTCGCGGAATTTGCGAGAAAGGATAGTGAAGAGCGCCTGAGCAGATGCCTTGCGGTTGATCTTGCGGGCGTAGTTCTTGTCAGCGCGAGGGCCGTGTGTGATACCTCCACCAACCCAGATAGGTGAGCGAGTAGATCCGTGACGAGAACGTCCAGTACCCTTCTGCTGCCAAGGCTTCTTTCCTCCTCCGCGTACTTCACCGCGAGTCTTTGTGTTTGCAATAGAATCACGTTCGTTTGATCGCATAGACACAGCAACCTGGTGTACGAGGTCTGCGTTCCATGACACGCCGAAGATGCTTTCAGGAAGAGTAAATGTCCCTGCTGATGCGCCAGACTGTGTATAGAGAGCTGTCTCGAGTGAAACCTCTTTCTTTGCAGCCTTTGGTGCCGCTACTGTCTTCGCTACTTTTTTAGTTGTTGGGGTTTTTGTTGTCATATCAGTATGATTAAGCAGCGATTATCTCTACGAGTGTACCGCGGCGGCCTGGGATAGCTCCTGAAATATAGAGCATGTTTGCAGTCGGGTCAATATGAAGGACCTTGAGGTTCTTCACGGTGATACGATCTCCTCCCATGCGTCCTCCCATGCGCATACCGACAGGCACTTTATTTCGCAATCCTCCTCCGATCGAACCTGGCTCGCGCTCAGAGTGCTTCTGACCGTGTGTACGAGGTCCTCCGCCGAAGCCGTGACGCTTGACCACACCCTGGAAGCCCTTTCCTTTTGAGATAGCGCTCACCTCGACTGTGTCACCTTCTGCAAACTGTGTCACTTCTACTTTGTCGCCGACTTTTGCAGCTGAAACAGCCGCTTCGTCAACGCGGAATTCGTGAAGGTTTGCAAAAGCACCGAGCTCTTTCATGTGGCCCTTTGCAGGTTTGTTGATGCGGGAAGCATTGCGTGAGCCCTCTCCGATCTGGAGTGCGCTATAGCCGTCAGTTGCTTTCCCCTTCACCTGAGTCACAACAACAGGCGCCGCTGACACGAGTGTCACCGCATGCACGACTCCATCTTTATCGAAGATTTGAGTCATATTCAGTTTTCGTCCAAGGATAAATTTCATGGCAGTTTAATGTCAGTGGTAAGTAATCTGTGTTGTTAAATCTACATCATCTTGACGTCGATGTTCACACCGGACGGCAAGCTGAGGTTAGTAAGGGCTTCAATGATCTTCTGGTTTGGGTTCAAGATGTCGATGAGGCGCTTGTGCACTCTCATTTCAAACTGCTCGCGGGCGTTTTTGAAAACGAATGCTGAGCGGTTGACTGTGTACTTCTTGATTTCGGTTGGTAATGGAACTGGACCGTAGAACTCTACATCGTAGCGGATCGCAGTGTCCATGATCTGCTTCAATGATGCGTCGAGAATCTTGTGCTCGTAAGCGCGAACGCGGATGCGCAAGCGTGACACTTCACCTTCTTTTGCAACGACTTTCGCCTTTGCAACCTTTGGTGCTTTCTTTTCAGTTATTTCTTTTGCGACAGCATTCATTGTATTTTTTATAATTTAATTGGCGATAGATTAAGCGACAACCTTTGTGATAACTCCGGCACCGACAGTCTTACCTCCTTCGCGGATCGCAAAGTGAAGCTTGTCTTCGAGAGCAACTGGAGCAACGAGCTTTACCTTGAAGGTAACTGTGTCTCCTGGCATAACCATCTCAACTTTTTCAGCGAGGGTTACTTCTCCAGTAACGTCTGTTGTACGGATATAGAACTGAGGCTTGTATCCTGTGAAGAATGGTGTGTGGCGTCCTCCCTCTTCTTTCTTCAAGATGTAGACCTCGGCCTCAAAGTCTGTATGTGGCTTAACAGAGCCAGCTTTTGCAAGAACCATGCCGCGAGTAACATCATCCTTTCCTGTACCTCGGAGGAGAAGTCCTGCATTGTCTCCAGCAATAGCTTCGTTGAGCTGCTTGTTGAACATTTCGATACCAGTGACGGCTGTCTTCTGTGTGTCACGGAAACCGATGATTTCAACTTCATCTCCCTTCTTGAGAGTTCCGCGCTCTACACGACCTGTAACCACTGTTCCGCGTCCTTCGATAGAGAAGATGTCCTCGATTGGCATAAGGAATGGCTTGTCTACCTCGCGAACTGGCATAGGGATGTAGGTATCGAGTGCTGTCATGAGCTCTTTGATCTTTGCAACGTATGCCGCATCACCTTCGAGAGCCTTCAAAGCAGAACCGCGGATAACTGGAGCTGCCTTTCCATCGAAACCGTTCTTTGTAAGAAGGTCACGAACTTCTTCCTCAACGAGGTCAAGAAGATCTGCTTCAGGAACCATATCGCACTTGTTCAAGAAGACAACTATCTTTGGCACACCAACCTGCTTTGCAAGAAGAATATGCTCACGTGTCTGTGGCATAACTCCGTCTGTAGCTGAAACCACGAGAATAGCACCGTCCATCTGGGCGGCACCTGTAATCATGTTCTTAATGTAGTCGGCATGACCTGGGGCATCGATGTGAGCGTAGTGACGCGCATCGGACTCATACTCAACGTGAGCAAGAGAAATAGTAACAACCTTTGTTGCATCTCGAACAGTACCTCCCTTCGCGATATCGGCATACGCCTTTATCTTTGCCAAGCCGTCTTTAGCCTGAACTGAAAGAATAGCTGTCGTAAGAGTGGTCTTTCCGTGGTCAACGTGACCAATAGTACCAACGTTTACATGCGGTTTTGAGCGATTGAAATCTGCCATATGTTTTTATTGCTTTGTTTTAGTGGAGTTGGCTCGAGGTGAGCGGTCCTGCTAAAAGAAAGGTAAATTTATAATAAATAATAATGCCAACGCAAAGAAAAATGCGTACTTGCCATACTAGCAAGAACGCACTTCCCTGTCAATATTTTAGCTACTTTTTGGCCTAGAAGCCGAAGAAGTGAGCAACTGACTGCAATACTGCGGCGCCGATGGTTGTCGTCTTGGACTTTGATGTGACTGGTGTAGTCGTAGAGCCGACACTTCCTCCGCCGCCACTACCGCCTGCTGAAGTAGCGCCACCCAAGACAACTTGCATGTGGAGATCGCTATTGAGGCCGGTTAGAGTAATGGTTGAGGGACTTCCTGCTGTGAGTGCAGCATCATTGTAGAAAAAGACAGTAGTGATACCTACTCCTGCGGACATTGACGAAGCAGATGTATTTACAAGAGTACCATTCAAGTTGAAGGTTCGTGAGCTACCTGGAGCAACTTGATAGTAATTTGATCCATCGTATGACTGAGGTCCATTCGAAGGAACAAAATTTGTGACAGTCGCTACGATACTTGGAGAATTTGTAATTGTTGTGAGTGTGATAGGATTTTTTGGAACATAAACTGGAGTTGGTCCAGCTGTAACTGTAAACGAACCGTTAAACGCTGTTGCATTTACAATACCATTTTGACTTGTTGCTGGATTTGCAATAGACCAAGAGAGGTTTGACAATGCACCAACTCCTCCGAGAACAAATGTCTGTGTTGCAGCCTGAATTGTACCTGTTGTTGATACACTCATTGGATATGAATTTGCATCAACTGCCACCATCGCTGCACCTTTTACTGCAGGGACGAAACTTACATTACCTGAAGCTCCACTAGATAATGATGGATAAAGACCAACTAGAACAGTAAGTGGTACGCTTACGTTTGCAGGAAGTGCAAAGTTAAGATTACTAAAGGTTACAGTTGACGAGTACGCCGAGGGAGAAGCGATTACACCATCAGCGAGGACCAAACTACCAGATTTTAGCTGAACAGCTGCAAATGTAGATCCGACAGTGCTTCCAGTTGAATTCAGGGTCAATACCAAACTCTGCAATGTTGCATTACCACTTGATGGTTTTAGATCAAACACACCGAGAACGACATTTGGTGTTCGAGATGGGTTCGTCTGAATAGTACCAGCGACCGGCGAGCTCGGATCGAGAGTTACACTGACTGTAGACATAACATTGGCTGTCATCGTCGTACAGGTGTAACCTGCAGGACAATTTACTGTAACTGGAGTACATGTGTAGCCACTAGGACAAACTGGCTGAACACCACCAACCACAGAACAGATATACCCTACTGGACATGGCGGGGTAACGACGACACTTCCCACTGTCACCGTCGCACTCGTCTGTGCACTCAAACCTGCGCTGTTTCTAACAGTAAATGTAACTGTGTATGTTCCTGCCGCTGAATACGAGTGAGTAAATGTTGAAGTCTGGATAGACATCCTTGTCGGCGCTGATGCGCATGTATAACCGACAGGACATGAAGATGTATCTCCCCAATCAACAGAGTAGCTGAGTGAACCATTTTGTGGATCAGAAGCATTCACTGACCACGTGCCATTCTGACCAACAGAGAGAGTCGTTGGAAATGTTCCACCTGAGATGATTGGGGTCTGAGCTGTATTCCCCGTCACTGTAAAGCCGACACTGTTACTTAGACCAGTTTGAGGGTCGCTGATCGTAACATAATGTTGTCCCGGGTTAATTGAGATTGGAAGTGCTACAGAAACAGACGTTCCATCAGTAGAACGAGTAATTGTCGAATTTAGTATCGCTGCATTATCAATAAGGATTGATCCGTTTGAGAGTCGCTGGCCTGTGATTGTCATTGCCTGTCCTGCGACAACAGGTGTCATAACTGACTTTATGTATGGCGAGAGTTCTCCGACGATTGTTATACTATTTGATGAATTACTTGGCGCAGATAATATATTTTGATTTGCTCCGATCGTACTGTAGTTGGCCATTATGCCCTGGAAAGAAGCATGATACGTGCCGGCAAACATCTGTTGCGGATTAGCGGTTACAATGGATCGGAAATTTACAGTCTGTCCCGCAGGGATTATCAACAAAGTCTGACCGTAACTATCTGTGGTTGTGACTACAGGCGTAGAGTTAGTAGACGTTACTTGATTACTGATGCTCCGGCCTGACGTATTTCCGTTTTGATCAACAAAACCGACAGGTGCACCATTACCATAGATGTTTATGCCCTGCGCTCCGCCATTGACTGAGAAGTTTGTTGTCGCCGTAAGAGCTGATTCTCTTTGTGCAGAATTGTATGTAAGAGCGAGTGTAGGTGAACCACTTATGGTAATTGATGCATTGCCAACTGGAACAGTCGACGAAGAAACTGAGAATTTTCCTGAGTACGCCACATCGTTTGACCCTGCCTTGGTGATAGCAACACTATAGCTTGAAACATATTTTGGAGTCCACGAGATTCCACAAACACCTTTACCGTATCCTGGACATCCAGCTTGTGTCTGTGTAACGCCTGATGTAATAAAGTCCTTTCCGTAACCATCAACGAATTCTGTAATATCGAAGACATCATTACCAGACCATGCGCCGCCCCACGTGATTTGCACCGGCTGTCCGTACTGGAAATTTTGCCCCGCGACTGGACCAATCACCGTCATAGAAGAAGCGGTTCCCTGAACTTCGAAGCCGAATCGATTACTCTCTCCAGTCACAGAGTTAGAAATATAAACTGTGTAGCTTGTTCCAGCAACAAGTGAAGCGGGAACAGTGAGCGTTGCGCTCGCTCCATCTTTTGAGAAAGAAACGCCTGTAATTGGATTACCATTTATATAGACGGTCGACTTTCCAGAATTAAAGATCGGGCTATTTCCATGTGTATCACCACTCAAACGCTGACCTGTGATGGTGAGTGTCTGTCCTACTGCGACTGGACTTGTGATGGCGGTGATGTATGGAGCAACCTCACCAACAATTGTTTTAGAATCAGTGCTTGTGTTTTTTGTAATTGGTAATTTAAATTGTGAAGCACCGTTTGTGCCCACTTCAACCATAATAGCCCCTTCCAATGAAGCTCGATATGTTCCTGCAAACAACTGCTGAGGATTTACCGTTGCAGTTATTTGGAACTTAACCGTACGACGTGCAGGAACGACGTATAACTTCTGACCATATGTGTCTGTCGTAGTATCAATGCGATCAGCAGCAGAAAGAGTTATTCTTTCTGAAATCAAACCATAGTAATTACTACCCTTCTGATCAGTAAATGTGACGCCGACAGGGCTTGCATTAACATTGATGCCGTTTACACCTCCATTAACCGACAAATTAAACGACGCTGTTAACAACGACTCCTTGTGCTGAGTGCCATACGTAAGGTCAAGCGATGGATTGCCGGTTACGGTTGCGGTGGCATCAGAAATAGAAACAGGTGGTGTTGTCGTTGTTGAGGAACACGACGCATTTAGCTTTGCGATTGTAATAGCTCCTACAAAACCAGTAGCTGGGAGCCCAACTGCGGCCTGATATGCGGCAACAGCAGCTTTTGTACCAGCTGCATAATACCCTGTAGGTACGGCAGTTTTAAGTGAAAGAAAATTATTATTCATGAGAAACTGCTGAAGTGCAGAGACATCAGCGCCAGTGCTTCCGACCGTCATATTATTCCTAAAGACATAACAAGCAGGAGAAGTAACTGGTGTCGGATTTGTTGCTACAACGCCAGAACCGGCTCCTCCTCCGCTACCTCCAACAGGTGTAGTAGTTGGTCCACATACCCATCCGACAGGACAGGTAACTCCGGTCACCTGTGCGAACGCCTGCTGTGCTGGAATTAATGAAATAAAAGAGAATGCAATTAATAAAAAAGAAACAGCACCTGCAATATATTTATTTATCATGATGTAATAATAACTTTATAATGTTCGGAAGTATACCCCGCCTTGTCCATAAATGATTTTAAAAAATAAAAAACCAGCCGTGTTGTAGACGGACAGAATCATTGACTATGAACGAGGAGGGACAAACTCTTAGAAAGAATTATACACTAGTATCGATTTGCTGAAACTACGAGTTATCCCCACCTGACACGTATGCTATCCTTTAGGTATGAAAAAGATTTGGATACGAGTAGGAATCGTCGTTATATGCGTATTTGCACTCATCGGCTTCGTGCTTGTTGCAGGATATGTCGCACTGGAGCTTGGATGGACAAAAACGAACGGCATCATCGACACCCAACATGATTATTTTAAAAATCAGACACACAACTCCGCAAATGCGGCATGGACTCAGGGCGACGAGTGGCAAACATTGAAAGCTGCAATAACAAAAGATAAGGAAGTGATAAACAAAGCTGCGACGGTCGCCGGAGTACCCGCACGCATGATCGTGGCGCCGCTTGTCGTCGAGCAGCTCCGGCTTTTTTATTCAGACCGTGAAATTTTTAAACAAATTTTCTCTCCACTCAAAATCCTCGGCAACCAAAGCCAGTTTTCATGGGGCGTTATGGGTATCAAACAAGATACCGCTCGTCAGATTGAAGATAACCTAAAGAATACCTCGGGATCGTGGTACCTTGGCTCTACATATGAGCATTTGCTCGATTTTCCTGCGTCGACCACCGATAGCGATACCCAACGTTTCAACCGCCTAACCGATGAGCATGACCGATATTACTCATATTTATACGGTGGAACTCTCATCAAAGAAATCGAGACTCAGTGGCAACGGGCAGGCTTCTCCATAGCCGACAAACCGGAAATCATTGCAACACTATTTAACATAGGCTTCCAAAACTCAAAACCTCACGCCGGTGCGCAAGTCGGCGGTGCAGCTATTGTCATCGGATCAACCACCTATAGTTTTGGCGGGCTAGCTGGAGATTTTTATTACTCGAACGAACTAACTGACATATTTCCGAGATAAAAGAAAAACACCCCAATGTGGGGTGTTTTTCTTTTAATCTATTTAAGTAGACTATTTTCGCGCCTCGACAATCTCCTTCTCTACATTTGCTGGAACGACCTCGTAGTGATCGAATTCCATCATTGCGTTTCCGCGACCTTCTGTCATCGAGCGGAGCTGTGTCGTGTAGCCAAACATTTCGGATAGTGGCACCTTTGCTCGGATCACCTTGAGCATGTTGCGATCCTCCATACCTTCGATCTGCCCACGCTTTGATGATAGGCTACCCGTAACATCTCCCATGAACTTCTCTGGCATCACCACCTCAACTTTCATAATCGGCTCGAGGATAACTGGCTTTGCGCGTCGAGAACCTTCCTGGAATGCCTGTGAGGCAGCGATCTTGTAGGCGATTTCGGATGAGTCCACATCGTGGTACGAACCGAAGATGAGCTCACAAGAAATGTTGACCATTTTGAAGCCGGCAACGATACCACGCTCCATAGCTTCGTGAACTCCCTTCTCGACAGCTGGAATGAATTCGTTTGGAATAACTCCTCCTTTGATCGAGTTGATGAATTCGAAGTCATCATATCGGCTGACGTTCTTTGGAATCTTTTCGCCTTCGACAAGCGGCTCCATCGGCTTCAAGATGATCTTGAC
>JBAXYC010000006.1:0-17967 GCA_037127615.1 bacterium
GGGTAATATGATCCTTATTAGTATGAGTCATGAGTATAAGAATATCACATCCATCAAAAATCTATGCGAAGCATGGACGGAATTTATACGTGGCAAGAAATCAAAAAAGGATGTTGCCGAATTTTCTTTGAATCTCTCTCATAATATCTTCAAATTGCATGAGGAACTGCGAACCAAAACGTATAGACATGGTGCATACGAAGCTTTTTCAATAAGTGATCCAAAGCCGAGGAGTATTCACAAGGCTACGGTCCGCGATAGATTATTACACCATGCTATTTACAGGATTCTGTATTCCTATTTTGATAAAAAGTTTATTTATGATTCCTACTCCTGTCGACAATTTAAAGGAACACATCGTGCGTTAAATCGATTCAATTATTTCGTTATGAAAGTGTCAAAAAGTAATAGCAGGGCATGCTGGGTCCTGAAATGTGATGTTAGAAAGTTTTTCGCATCTATTGATCATGAAAAGCTTATTGAAATATTCAAGCGACATATCAATGATATTGAAACGATCTGGCTTGTAGAACGCATTATTGAGAGCTTCCAAAGTACTGGTCCAGGTAAGGGCTTGCCGTTGGGTAACCTGACCTCGCAACTCTTGGTAAATATTTACATGAATGAGTTTGACCAGTTTGTAAAGCACAAACTTAAAGTGAAATATTATATCCGGTATGCCGATGACTTCGTTATCATGCACCATGAAAAAGGTGTGTTGGTGGATATTTTGCCTAAGGTCCAGAACTTTCTTGGCGAGCAACTAAAGCCGTTTCTTCATCCAGATAAAGTGTTTATAAAGACAGCTGCATCTGGTGTAGATTTTCTTGGCTGGGTTCATTTTCCATATCATCGAGTGATACGGACAACGACAAAAAATCGTATGTTCAAGAAAATCAAAGATTCTCAAGAAAAGCCGGAAGTTGTCGAGTCGTATCTTGGTCTTTTAAGTCATGGCAACGGCTGGAAGTTGCAACAGAAGGTTAAGGATAAAATAGTGAAGATAAGTGTAGGGTAACTCCATAAATTTACCCGTAATAACGGGAAATTAACGGGAACCACTTTTTACTGGAGATAGCGAGCGAGAGTGTAGGGTGGCACCGTTTAAAAACGGTGGTGAACCCCCATTTAAAAAGGGTGGAAAATGGTCGACACCTGCAAATGCAGGTAAAATGCAGGAGTAGAATTATTTATCAGATATAGTGAGCGTGGGTGTAGGGTAACAATCTTTGAAGCTTGGAATGTAGATCGTAGCGTCGTCGATTCGCTCGAATATGTGTTTAACACGAGCGACCACGCGACCCACGAGAAAAATCCCCGCGAGGGGATTTTTCATTTGTGAGTGACTAAGCAAGCAAAATTTTTTGCTTGCGCTCGGGAATCGAAAAGGCTGAACATATTTTTGAGAGACGTGTCCCGAAAAAATGTGAAGCCTGTACCGTCCCCGTAGGGGAAGATTCCCAATATTAGCAGTAGGTATTAGACACCGATTACTTCAAGTTTAGTAGATTTGAATTTCAGACCATGATGCCAATATAAAGAATAACACGAGATCAATTTCTCGTGTTTTTGTGCTATCAATCGTGCATACTGCCTGTAGTCATATTTAGGGCTTGACTTCGATTTTAGCATCATATATCATTCAAGTATTCGTTTGAATGTATTTGTATGCACGCAGTCAGTTTAGTGGTACTTAATTTAATAAACAGATGAAAAATGAAAGTAAGAGTACTCAGAATAAAATTTTTGCTGGAGTAGGTGTCGTGGTGCTGATTGCAGCCCTATTCTTTCTAGTAAGTAGTTTCAGCGGCCCTTCAGTATCTGGAAACGGCATTTTTAACACCATTCTCAGTTCTCAGGACTTTATGACTACGTATAAAGCCACTCGGAACGCAGAACTTGTAGACGTACGAACCCCAGCTGAATTCGACGCGGGGCACATCGCAGGCGCAGTGGATATCGATTATGAAGGTTCTGGTTTTGAAATAGCAGTGAAAGCGCTAGATCCTTCAAAGACATATTTCGTTTACTGTCGTTCAGGGAATAGGTCAGGAAAAGCTACAGCTATCATGCAACAAGACGGTATAGCACATATATATCAGTTGCAAGGTGGAGTCAGCGCCGCTCCAGCATTATTACAATAATCGCATGTATTTAGACGTATGTATGAAAGAGGAAATCAAACAAAATAAAGTTGAAGCATTAGCAAAAAAGCTTCTTGTAGCTGGAGATTCTACACGGCTCAAGATTCTGTGTATTATTTTCGACAACAAAAAAGTATGTGTGTCGGAAATTGCCAAGAAACTTGATATGGGGGTCGCCATTGTATCTCACCATCTACAGTCACTCGCAAAAGCAGGTTTTCTTGAGTCAAATCGAGAAGGAAAACAAATTTGCTACTCACTTCTTAAGTCTCGATTTAATACCGACCTCAAGAATTTTATTTGTAGAAATAAGCTTAATAAAATTAATTAATTAAATAAACATATGTCAAAAGTTTTAAATATCAATGCAGATCAATTTGAGAACGAGGTGATCCAATCCAAGATCCCAGTTCTCGTCGATTTTTGGGCACCGTGGTGTGGTCCGTGTAAGGTGATGGGTCCAATTCTTGATGACGTGGCGAAGGAAATAGGAGAGAAAGCTAGGATTATAAAAATCGATGTCGACGATCAGAAAAATGTCGCTTTAGCCCAAATGTTTCAGATCATGAGTATACCAAGCATGAAAATATTTAAAGACGGTAAGATTGTAGAAGAATATGTTGGTATGAGGTCGCAGGAAAATCTTGTTGAGGGCCTTACAAAAAATATATAATTAATTATAGAGATACACTAGATCCCCCTATTCATGAATAACAATAATTTTGATTATACAGTACAGAGCAAAAGAGATTTTGATTCCACAGCCGAAGGTATTATTAATGAAATAGAAAAATACGGCATGCGTGTTTTGCATATCCACGACGTTCGGGCGACCCTTGCTCAGAAAGGCTTAGCAAGTGACTCGTTCAAGATGATTGAATTCTGTAAGGCGGATTATGCCGATACGCTTTTAAGGATAGATCCGAGAATCGGTGTGTTTCTGCCATGTAAAATTTCAGTATATGTTCGCGAACACACTACACACGTATCAGTATTAAATTTCGACCATGTTGTTGGGCTATTTTCTGATAAATCTACGAAAGATATCTTTGTCGATATAAATACAATATTGAGAAAAATAGTTAGTAAACAGTAACGGTGGATAACTTTTGTACCAATTTCGTTTTGCGAGGTATATGATTATATTCGGATGTAACAATCCATTTATTATGAATGCAACACCTACTGATGGAGCGGTATTACCACCATCCTTGGTTTACCGGCACTACACAGCCATGCATGCAGTGATCATCGGTCCTGATAATACATGGTTTACAGGGGAAGCTGTGGGGCACTCACCTAGTTTCGATGAGAAGCTTTTTCACTTCCTGAGACACGGGCAAGATGCTTTTCGTCGCAATTTTGTTGTCGAACACCCAGAAGCTGCCGGAGTTTGGGCTCAAGCGGCGTAACGTCTTATTCGTGTTTGGTCAGTTTTATTTCAAGCGAGTCTTCGGACTCGCTTTTTAGTTCATAAAATTACTCGTGTTGCATCATCCTCCTAGCCAGGGAAGTATGTAAACAATAGTAAGTCCGCGCACTTTATTATATAATTGTGAGACAAGAGGTCCTAGAGATCCATAAACTACGTGGGCCACACTCAAACAAAAAATAATATTGATGCAGCCGGGTTTCGATGTGACGACTGTGGCAAGCTTTTGGCGAGAGGTGATGAAGCTGATACATCGATCAGTATCAAATGTACCCGTTGTGGCTCGATCAACTCCATATTCAAGGGTGTTACAGAGCAGGTTATCATCACCGACCCAGAAGGGGTGGTGATTTATGCGAACTCATTGGTTGAGGAGATCACCGGCTATGCGTTAAACGAAATACTGGGCAATAAGCCTTCGTTGTGGGGCGGTCAAATGCCTAAGGAGTTTTATAAAAAACTGTGGCACACCATAAAGATCGATATGCAGCCTGTTATGGTCACCGTAAAAAACAAGAAAAAGGATGGGACGTTGTATACAGCGAGTTTACATATTTCACCAGTTTTTGGCGCAGATAAAGTGATAAAAATGTTTGTTGCCGTCGAAAGTGTTATCAAATAGCTAAGTCACATAATAAACCAACATATATGCAAATAGCCCCTATTCCACAAGATGAGACAGATAGACTGGAAGCGGTCCATCGTATGGCCATTTTGGATACAAAGCCCGAAGAAAGGTTTGATCGTATTACAAAAGAGGCCACAGAAAAACTACATGTGCCGATCTCGACGATCACTATACTCGATTCAAAACGAGAATGGTTCAAGTCTTGCACCGGATTAGATCAAAAAGAGGGAGAGCGTGCAATTTCGTTTTGTGGCCATGCTCTCATCGTCAAGGATCTTTTTGTTGTAGAGGATACTCTGCTCGACGATCGTTTCAAAGACAACCCGATGGTTATCGGTTTTCCATTTATCAGATTTTATGCTGGACAGGCGTTGCTCGACTATCAGACAGGAAAAGCGATCGGTGTTTTTTGTGTCAAAGATACAAAACCAAGAAAACTATCTGTGGAGGAAGTCAGTTATATTCTAGATTTAGCAAATAGGGCCGAGGTAGAATTAAATAATAAATAACACATATGAAAAAAAATATTGGGACAGGGGACAGGGTGACGCGACTTCTTATAGGGCTTATGTGTTTTGTCGGAGCGTGGTTTGTGGCCGTAATGTGGTTTCAAATAGTGCTGGTGGCTCTCGGCGTGTTTTCTGTTTATGAGGCGCTCGTTGGATGGTGCCCAGTGTACAAACTTCTCGGCCGCAATACGTGCCCGATAGAATAATTTGCTGGATTCATATTTGTGATATATTGATTGCATGAAAAAAGTTGCAATCGTTGGCGCTGGACCTGGCGGGCTGTCTGCCGCTATGATCCTTGCCCACAAAGGCTTTGACGTCTCTATATACGAGGCAAAGCCATATATAGGAGGGAGAAACTCTGCGCTCAAGCTGGGGGATTTCACCTTTGAGCTCGGTCCAACCTTTGTGATGCTACCAAAGGCTTTCGAGGAGGCATTTGCTCTTGCGGGAAGAGATATGAAAAACTATGTCGAACTCAAGGAGCTTTCTGAGATGTACCGACTGCACTATAGTGATGGGCGTGATTTTCATGTGTATTTTGATAAAGAAAAAATCGAAAAAGAGATAGTGCGACTTTTTCCAGAGGATGCCGGAGCGTATGCTCGATTTATGGGGACGCAAAAGATAAAGTTTGACCGTTTGTATAAATGCCTTACGGTGCCTTACATGAGACCGTACAATTATTTCCGTCTAAAATTATTGAAGGCACTTTCGACTATGGATCTCGGAAAAAGTGTTCATGATGTACTTTCGAAATATTTTAAAAATGAGGATTTAAAAATCGCGATGAGCTTTCAGGCAAAGTATTTAGGTATGTCGCCGTGGGATTGCCCAGGAGCGTTTACTATCCTTTCGTATATTGAACATGAGTTTGGCATATATCATCCGATGGGTGGCGTGCACAAGATATGTGAAGCAATGGAAAAGGTGGCCAGAGAAGATGGAGCACAAATTTTTCTAAATTCTCCAGTAAAAAAAATCCTAACGAAGGGCACGGTGACGACAGGGATCGAGCTTGCTGACGGGAGAGTGGTCGAGGCAGACCATGTCATTATGAATGCCGATTTTGCGTACGGCATGCTCAATCTTTTTACACCAGAGCAGCGGGGTGTTTATTCAGAAAAGAAATTGAAGGCTAAAAAATACTCGTGCTCGACGGTTATGCTCTATCTCGGTCTCGATAAAAAATACAATATGCCACATCATAGTATTTTCTTTAGCGCAGACTATAAGAAAAATGTTGACCAAATCTTTAAAGATAAGATCCTCCCGGAAGACCCATCATTTTATATTCAAAATGCATCTGTTACCGATCCGTCAGTTGCACCTGAAGGTAAGTCGGCTATTTACGTACTCGTGCCAGCTCCAAACTTGTCGGGGGCTTACATCGACTGGGTAAAAGAAAAAAGTATATTTCGTGATAAGATCATTCGTCTTATCAAAGAGCGTACAGAGATGAAGGATATTGAGGATCATATCGAAGTTGAGCGTGTGATCACGCCAGCTGAGTGGGAAAGTGAGTTTTTTGTGCATGATGGGGCAGTGTTTAACCTCGCGCATTCACTTGATCAGATGTTGTATTTGCGTCCGCACAATAGGCTCGAAGGTTACGACAATGTGTATCTTGTCGGCGGGGGAACTCACCCTGGGAGCGGTTTGCCAACCATCGTTGAATCTGGCCGTATCGCTGCCACCCTCATCGAAGAGAGTGCTTCCAACTAGTTTCGACACCCATGAGCGTCGGTGTGGTACAATCAATCTATGAAATGGCTAACTAGTTTTATTGTTTCAATTTTTGTCGGTATCGGCTCGCTTTTTGGCATTCACCCACATGTGGCAACTCCTCCTGTTTCTGCAACACCAAGTCCTGTCGTAAAACCTCCAACCATCGTACTCCCGCCTGTTGGCACCAAGCCACCGACGGTTACCACTGTTGTCATTTCTTCGATCACACCTTTGTCCGGGCTCGTTGGCAGTACCGTGAACATCTATGGTTCTGGATTTTTATCAACCAATACAGTTCTTTTTGGAGGAGGACCAATCCAAGATGCAGTAGTGTCAAACAATGGAACCAAGCTAACATTTGTTGTACCGAGCGCCGTTGGAGCCGATTGCAAACAGGGAATGGCCTGTCCAATGTATGCACGCTTGATCACAGCTGGTCCGTATTTGATAACCATACGAAACACAAGAGGCACAAGTAACGCTGTCACTTATACAGTAACTGGCGGAGGAACACCTATTCCACAGCCTGAGCCACAACCAGTGACCGTTGTACCAGTGCCGGTCGTAATAAATGTGTCGGCCGCAGCGACCCCGCCACAGTCGATACTCGGCATAGTTGATTCTTCATTTACAATTACACCACCATCAAATGGTGGCGGCGGTGCGGCGAAAGATACATCATTTAGTGGCTCATTTACTATTTCATCTGGATATAACACTGTTTATTTAAATACTATTATCAATAATGCTCTTACGTTGACCACAAACGTAGCTGGGGTAAACGCGACATTGTTCAATCTCTCACCAGCAAATGGATCGCAGTCAAACGATGCATCAGGATATTTTGCAATATCTCCAGGATCTAAACGAACATTTACTTTTTACGGCACCCTTTCAAATAATACAGGCTCACCAGTCGCTGCAGCTGCAGGAATAAGCACTGTCTATATCACAACAGAAGCAATGATGCCGCAATCAATCCCTATCAACTACGGACTCCAGGGGCTCAATAGCGATTTTCATATACAAGTGTTGCTCGGCATAAATTAGTTGCATTTTTAGTAGAAGTGCTATACTAATTTTATGCTATATACAATCATTATAGTCGTCGTCATTCTTCTTGCATTATCACTAAAAGTTGTTAAAGAGTATGATCGCGGCGTTATTTTCCTTCTTGGAAAGTGTACTGGTGTTCGGGGTCCAGGGCTTATTATTCTTATTCCTGTTTTTGAGCGTATGACAAAAGTGACATTGCGCACAATCACGATGAATATCCCATCGCAGAAGATTATTACAAAAGACAATGTGTCGATTGATATTGCTGCGGTTGCGTACTATCACATTGTCGACCCAAAGAAATCTGTCGTTGCAATCGAAAATGTATACGATGCGGTAAACCAGATTAGTCAGACGACAGTGCGAAATGTTGTTGGACGGTTTTCGCTTGATCAGCTTTTGTCGCAAACAGCTGATATCAATGTGCAAATCAAAGACACTATTGATGCCCACACAGAGCCATGGGGTGCACAGGTGACAGCCGTTGAGATCAAAGACATCACATTACCAGATAACATGCAGCGAGCAATGGCAAAGGAGGCTGAGGCAGAGCGTGAGCGTCGTGCAAAGATCGTCGCCGCTCAGGGAGAGTTTGAAGCAGCAGAGAAGCTTGGTCAGGCAGCAGACCTTATCGCCGCACATCCAGTTGCTCTTCAACTTCGTACTCTTCAGACTATGGCTGAGATTGCGACTGAAAAGAATTCAACCATTATTTTCCCAGCGCAGTTTATGACAACAGTGCAGGAGGCATTTGCGACCCTTCGTGGAGATTCAAAGTCGAAGTAATAAATAGGGTAGAGTAGTTTCGAAAATAATATGCAGCAAAAAACCCTCGGTGATCTGAGGGTTTTTTGCTGCAGGACTACGCGTCTTTTTAGAGAACGCTTCGTCCTTGAATAAGTCGTACCAAGATCATGATGATTGCGATGACGAGAAGGATATGAATGAACCCACCCACGGTGAACGAGGTGACGATACCTAGAAGCCAAAGAATGATTAAAATGACGGCAATTGTTGTTAACATATGATTTTTTATTATTAAGTCTGCTTAGTAATAAAGACGGGAGTGCTGTGGTATTATTACAGTATGAAGAAATCACTTATTTTAAATGTTTCTATTTGTACATTAGTGCTCGTTGGATTCGGCGGTCCGGCTGTCTACGCTCAGACGCCAGCACCGTGCGTCGCGCTCACCGCTGACCTTACAAGTGGTGCAACCGATCAATATCCCGGACCAGTTACTCTGCTGCAAAATTATCTCGCAAGTGCTGGATATTTGAAGGTGAAGTCGAATGGACACTTCGGACCATCTACAAAAGCCGCAGTAAAAGCTTTTCAGAAAGCAAATAGCATTACTCAGACGGGTACTGCGGGCCCACTCACTCGCGCTGCACTTCAGAAAAAAAGTTGTACGACAAAGACCTCAGCGGCTATTAGTATTCCTGCAAACACGCCAATATATTCAACGACATTGAGTCCAAATCAGGTCGCAACCACAGGCACAACTGTACCTGTCGTGCCTACTACTCCGGTCGTTGCAAATAATCCAGTTACAATTACCTCACCAGCATCTGGCGATGTTCTAACGATCGGCAAAGCAAATACAATTTTGTGGAATACCTCGACCGTCAATCCATACAACCTTATTCTTGAGCAAGTCGGTGGGGCAGGGGCTGGTTTTATTGCAAGTAATCTTTCAAACGGCAGCAGCTATTCATGGAAAGCTGGAAACGTCTTTTCATCTGCTGCTCAGGCAAATCAAAACGTAGCAACTGGTACATATCGTGTCCGCATCGAATCGACGACCGGTGGTGTGACCTCTTCAGACCCAGTTAGTGGCTGGTTTACGCTTATCGCGCCCCCACTTGTTGTTACCTCAGTAACTCCTACATCGTTACCAGCAGATGGGCGTACCACGGGTGTTATTTATGGAACAGGTTTTGATTCGTCGTCTATCGTCTATCTCGATCAGCAATACGGCGTTGGTGCGACGGTAAATTATATTTCTCCCGATGGTACTATTATTGTCTTTTCTATACCGAAGGTCGTCTCTGTCGGGGTGCATAGTGTTCTTGTCGGAAATCAATACGGTGCAATCTCAAATTCGACTAGTTTTCTAGTCACATCGGGTACACAATAATCACGATTTTTCCCTTGAAAAACCTTGACATTTTTATACAAAAGTAGTATAAAGAAACGAGCAGTTTTTAAATTTGTAGCTGTTTGTCAATCATCAACCAATTAGTTTTTTACCTCCCCTTACTATGAAAACTCTCGATAATATCGGAGCCGGGGGTGGTGAAAAACTACCCCTTTCTCCAGTGTCGCCGGCAGTGAAAACTCCAGCGGCACCAGTTTTGCAAGCACGTCGAGCGCCACTTAGGAGACGGCCCGCTTCAAAAGCGAAGCTGTCGCCTGAATCGCCGAAGAAAGTTATACCGGTGGCGATCAAACAAGTCGTCACAAAAAAGCCTTTACGCCGAAAGGTCGTAAGGGTTGCTGGTATCCGTCGTAAACGTCGGACAGCAACGCGAGCACAGGCCCCAAAGTCAAATGGGGTATCGAAGTCGGTTCCTGTTGCTCCCATTTCCATTATTCATCGTGTCGGACAGTTTGTGACAAAGACCCCGAGTAAAATCTGGGAAACGTTGCAAGCTGCTCGTAAGGAAGCAATAGAAAATCACCACGAAGTCTACGGGAATAGTCATCACAATGGGCACAACGGCCATAATGGGTTCTCAAAACTCAACAAGCTGCCGCCGATTGTGAAGGTTCCCACTGTGCGCAGTGTCGACACGTCTTCAGTTGTCACGCCGCTCACGAGTATCACGGATACATACGTCATCAACCATTCAGCGCGAATGCAGTTGGAGCGCATGAGGTCCACAGTAGCTCACCCAGAAAGGGAAGGCTGTTATGCGGTGGGGTTTCCTGGGACGTTTGGTCTAGTCAAAGACAAGCACGGCCGTGACCCCCTCATCGGAGGCTTCATGAGCCGAGCGTTTGTTCACGACTGGTGTTGCAATCACCCAGAGCGAGATCCCATCGAACTGTGTCCTCCTGACACTGGTTTGGGCATTCTTCTTTCGAACAGCTGTTGTTGGAAGGATGAGTGGGAGACGCTCGTAATCGGAATGGAACCAATTCAGGATCCAGACTATGGCAAGACTGTTTTTGCTATCGGACGGATGTCCACAGGACATTTCGAGCTTGGCATTCTATCGGCCGGTGAGAAAAGCCGGATTCCACTTGACCGGCCATGTCTGTTTTGGCAATCAGCAAAGAAGCCGAAATCATCTGCTGAGTCTCAGTTTCCAGCATAGTCCGTGACGTCATTAACCTGACGTCGCGGATTTTTATTTTAAATGAAAAGAATGATTATGATACAATGGGAGCATGTTTACTCAAGGTGTATATTATAAATTTGGCAGAAATGTCTTCGTTATTTCGCTTATTCGGCGCTTGCTCGCCGTGCTTCTTATTGCCATTGCATTGATTTTTATCCAAGTGTTTGCTCCGATCGGTTCCATTGTTGGTTACATATTTTTGGGTATTTTTTTGTACGCAGTTGCGACAGTGGTTTCAGCTTGGTATGACTATGTATACCATCAATTCAAGCTCGATGAATATGCGCTCGTCATCCGTTCGGGGGTCATGAATCAGCGTGAGGTTGCGATCCCGTACCGTCAGATTCAAAACGTTGATATGAATACGAACTATCTCGAAGACATTTTTGGTGTCTCAGAGCTTTTTATTTTAACATCTGGATCAGAAGATCGCGGCACGGAAGGAAAAAAGGAGGAGACGTCAGCGGTCTTTCCGTTGATCAGTCATGTGTATGCCGTCGAGCTCCAACAGGAGCTCATGAAGCGGGCAAGTGTTCAGTTGGTGACAGCAGACAGAGGTGCTCCTATTATTAATACACCGGCGTCGGGAACACCCAACGCGAGTGGTAGATGAGTATATCCTCCATTATGAAAATAATTATTATGTCAGTTGGAAAAGCACACGACGCGACACTTCGCGACGCTATCGATGATTTTACTGCGCGTATCGGGCACTATATGCCGATCGAATGGAAAATTGTTGATGACGATGAAAAAGTTTTAAAAAATATTATCGCTGGCGATTATGTCGTGGCCCTCGATGAAAAAGGGAAGCCGTTATCGTCGCCGGGGTTGGCAGACCGTCTCCAAAAATGTCTCAATGAAAGTACGAAGCGCATTGTGTTTCTTATTGGTGGAGCGTACGGTTTGACCGATGAGATGCGCGCAAAGGCCCAGCTCATCATGTCGCTGTCAGCAATGACATTCCCTCATCAACTCGTGCGACTCATCATTGCCGAACAGATCTATCGTGCGTGCACTATCTTGAAGGGAGAAAAGTATCACCACTAATTAAATAGTTTTGACGACGAGGCCTGTATGATATACTGTATTTCTATGCATCCAACATTAAAAAGAACTATATTTTGGGGAGTTTTTCTTATTATCCTTGGTCTTATCGTGTGGGGAATGATCATGGCAAGTGCAAAAGACGCTGTCACGACCTCAAACGGCGGTGTGACGCCTATTGTCCTCAGCCATCCTTTGTCGTCAGACGACTGGACTCAAGGCTCAAGCTCCGCACCGGTTACTCTCGTCGAGTATGCTGACTTCCAGTGTCCAGCATGTGCAGCGTATTCTCCTGTCATTAGTAAAGTCCTCGCCGAAGAATCAGGTAAGGTTTATTTTGGCTACCGATTTTTTCCTCTTCCACAGCACGCAAATGCTATGAGCTCATCTGAAGCAGCGACAGCAGCAGGTCTCCAGGGAAAGTTTTGGGAAATGCATGACCTTCTCTATGCAAATCAGTCAGAATGGGAAAATGCCGCAGACCCAACGTCTATTTTCAAAGGGTATGCGACCACACTTGGACTCGATACAACAAAGTTTCTTGCTGATATGACATCGGACGCTGTAAAGGCTCGTATTACTGCAGATCGCGATGACTCGACAGCGATGGGCCTCGACTATACACCAACATTATTCCTCAACGGCAAACGTATTGCTAATCCACAAAATTATGCAGCATTTAAAGCACTTATTGAAACGGCACATTAGCCACAACCTGAGGCCGATTTCTAAATCACTTATTATTTTTCTAATTGTCGTTGCGGCAATCGGTTTTGCTGACGCGACATACCTGACCATCGAGCATTTTACAAATGCAAACCCACCATGTTTTATAGGTTCATGCGAACTTGTACTCAATAGTACATATGCGACAGTTGCAGGTATCCCAGTAGCCATATTTGGTGTTGTGTATTATCTGTTTATCTTGATGGCCTTTGTGGTCTATCTTGAATCAAAAAAAGAAAAAGAGCTCGCTTTGCGTGTTGGCTGCCTTTCGACAGTTATCGGTCTCGGTTCATCATTGTATTTTTTCATCCTCCAGGCTTTTGTTCTTCATGCGTTTTGCCAGTACTGTCTAGTGTCAGCAGGGACGTCAACTATTCTTTTTGTGACCGCAAGTTATATTATCGTGACGTCGAGGAAGCATCAGCCCGTGTTGATGTAGAAGGTGTGCTCGATGCGTCGAGGGTGACCAGTGCCGGAATTATTTTATATATATTTTCGCTACTCTGAAACCCCGCATAAATGCCGTTGTCGATGACGAGGGCCGGGAGCTTTGCTGGGATGTGGTAGAGCGAAATAAGAGTCTGGATCGCATTTGAATCAAGGTCATAATCAAAAGCATACACGCGCAATGACGGGTGGTCAGCGCGGAGCTGCGTCAACACGTAGCCTTGCTTTGTGCACTCAGGGCAGCCCCCTTTATTTGAATAGAAATAGAGGATAGCGATCGGTGTAGCATTACACTGGCGGAAGATTTGCTTTACAAGCAGAAAGTCTTTTATCTCAAGAAGAGAATAGTACTGCTTAAGAGTCTGTACATCTGGATCGTTTGCGCCGTGTTGTGCCTCTGAGTAGGCGAGTTTGTCGGCGAGGCTCTCGAGCTCATCAGAGAGAATAGACCCGTTGATAGCTGCACATGACGACTCCTGAAGGAGTTCAAATTGTGTTTCGCTTGAGAGAATATCGATGGATATTTTGTCCTCGGTGCTTTTGATGTCTGCAATACGCTGGTTTGCGAAGTAGTTGCTAATCGAAAAAGCGAATACGAAAATAACGCAGGTGATAATAAAGACGAAAATGTATTTTTTTGTATTAATCATAAATGTGATATGCGTCGGTTAGGGCTATCTCCAAGGTGTTGTGCGAGAGAGGAGTGTATTGAAGACGGCTTTACCGAGCCATAGCGGGGCGATGAACCCATAGAGGGCTAAGAAGTAGACTATATCAAAAGACGGTCGAGCGCTACCCTCGGCGATTTTTCGGCCGATCAGGATGACAACGAGGGTGATACCGACGAGGATGAATCCAAGGATGGTTGTCATTTCGGTGTTGATAAAGAACCAGCTAAAACTGAAGTGTGGCATGTGAAGGCCGACAGTGCTGATCTTGACGATTTGGTTTGAGATAGAAACACCAAGATGGTAGAGCACATCACCGACAACATATAGTGCAAAAAATATGCCGATAACTGCAAATGGAAGCGTGAGCATTGCCATATCGCCGTATTTTTTATTGAAAAAGATGTGGCGGTAGTCGATAGCATTTTTTATAAAGCCGTATGACCAGCGAGTACGCTGCTTGTAGAGGGTCTTGAGAGTTTTTGGTGCGATGGTATAGACGATAGCGTCGTGACAGTTTGTTATTTTGTAGCAAAACGACTGAATACGAAAAGCGATTTCCATATCTTCGGTATTGTGAGCGTGTTTGAATAGGCCGATTTCAGCAAACACAGATCGACGAAATATAGAAAATGGACCAGGGGTAACGTGGATTGCATTGATGAGACTCATGACTCGCTTTGTGAAAACGCCGATATTGTACTCGACGCGCTGAATATACTGGAGGAGTTTTTTTGGTTGATAGACGAGCATTGCGGGAGTAACAGCCATGACTTTTGGATCAATAAAGTGGGGGACCATGCGAATGAGCGCGTCAGGATCGACCATTGAGTCAGCATCAAGACATCCAACAAAATCTGAGGTACTTTCACTAATGCCGAGATTGAGCGCAGTATATTTTCCACCATTTTTCTGGTGGACAGCGCGGATATTGTAAGGAACTGGTTGCTCGGGTGTAATTGCAGTGAGGCGAGCGACGATCTGTTGTGCAATCGCATATGTGTCATCCTTACTGCCGTCATCGACGATAAGGATAGATAATTTTTCTTTTGGATAATTGAGTCCGAGGAGGGATTGGATAGTTTTTTCGAGGGTGCGGGCTTCATTGAAACAGGGGACAGTGATAGAAACCGTTGGTAGTTTCTTCCATTCGTCAGCTTTTTTAGCTGCACCGGGTGTTGCTTTTTTGATGGGTGTATCTGCGCCAAAAAAGGTCACCAAAAGGAAAACCTGGAAGTAAAGACCGATAAATATGCTGATATCGAGTAAAATCCCTGAAAAGGTCATAGAACCTATATAATAGCGTATTTTCATGGTATAATGCAAGAATAAGCCTCAAATAAGCCAAAACACGGCTTTTTTCACAAACTAAGCATGAAATCATCAAAAATAATGATCACAAAAGGGTCAACGGGCTACGAGCTCATTGATAGTGGCGACAGCGAGAAACTGGAGCGTTTTGGTGATGTTGTTTTGTCACGTCCGGATCCGCAGGCGCTTTGGCGAAAGCATTTCGATGAAACTGAATGGAAAAAAGCGTCAGGTCATTTTACTCGGTCAGCACAAGAAGGGAAATGGGTCATGAAGCCTCGTCCGGAAAATACTGATGCCGAAAAAAAGTGGGCCATCGATTTCAGCGGACTCAAGTTTTGGATAAAGCCGACTGCATTCAAACATACAGGTCTATTTCCTGAACAAAGCACAAACTGGGATTGGCTTCGCGAGAACATCACTGCCGCACAACAAAAAAAGAGCGGTGAAAGTGAGCCGTCAATAGAAATTTTGAATTTGTTTGGATACACAGGCGGAGCGACACTTGCATGCGCTCAAGCTGGCGCACATGTCGTGCATATCGATAGCTCAAAATCAGCCATTACCTGGGCGCGTGAAAACGCCGAGCTCTCAGGGCTTGCTGATAAGCCGGTTCGATGGATTCTCGAGGATGCTCGCCTTTTTGTGGAGCGTGAGGTAAAGCGTGGTCGAAAATATGACGGGATTATTATGGATCCGCCATCATTTGGGCACGGTCTCGATAAAGACGTGTGGAAAATAGAGGAGCACCTTCTTCCACTTTTTGAAAACTGTGTGCAACTGTTGAAAGAAAAGCCACTTTTTGTGTTGATGAATGGGTACTCGGCGGGGTATTCTGCAATTGCGTATGAAAATATTCTTCGTGTGCTTGTAAAAAAATACGGCGGATCGATCGAGATCGGCGAGCTTGCCATAGAAGAGTCGAGCACAAAAGGCGACGGAGCAGGATCAAGTCGTCTGTTGCCGGCTGGTATTTTTGCGCGATGGTCTGCAGTAAAGTAATTTAAATATATGCAAACCTCACCTCTCAATGTTCTCTACGAAGACAATCACATCATCGCCGTTGAAAAGCCGGCAGGTATGCTCGTGCAAGAAGACGACCAGCGCGGCAAGTCACCCGAAGAAAAGGCGGCTGTCGTGACACTGATGGATGAGGTAAAGAAATTCTTAAAAATAAAATACAATAAGCCGGGCAATGTTTTTCTAGGGCTCGTGCACCGTCTCGATCGTCCTGTTGGCGGCATTGTTCTTTTCGGAAAGACATCAAAAGGTGCAGCACGTTTATCTGAACAGTTTCGTGAGCATAGTGCAGACAAAATATACCATGCGTGGGTAGAAGGCTCTGTAAAGGGGTCGGGTGCCACTACGACGCTGATCAATTATTTAATAAAAGATGAAAATCGCCGTCGAGCGGATGTGTATGACGAACCGTTGCGCAATGCGCAGCAGGCAGAGCTTGTCTACTCTGTTGTGAAGCGAAAGGAAAATCGTACCGATGCACAAGCAAAAGTTAGACATTTTACATTGCTTAAAATTCATTTAAAGACTGGCCGATTTCATCAGATTCGTGCACAGCTCGCTCATATTGGGCACCCGATCGTTGGTGATGCAAAGTATGGGGCCAAGATTGGAAATCAGGCCGTAGCGGATCTTGCGTCGGGTCCGGTGCCACTTACCGAAGGGTCGATCGCACTATGGGCGACGTCGCTGACATTCGTGACAGCGACAGGTGATGAGACAAAAACAGTTTCGATACAGGTGCCGGTGTAGTGCGTAGGGCTATGGAGAATTATTTTTTATAAAAATGCCAATCATTTTAGATGGAAAAAAAGCGCGCGAGGTTTTGAAAGGCAAACTTGTTGCTCGTATACAAAAACTGAAGACAGCTGGCATAACCCCATGTCTTGCTATTGTTCAGGTAGGAAATCGAGCAGATTCTTCGGCATATATTGGTGCGAAAAAAAAGTTTGCAATTGAGATTGGTGTTGTGGAAAAGCATATTATGCTATCCGAGGCAGTGAAACAGGAGGAGGTTATGCGGGTGATCGATGAGTTAAACAGTGATGTGGCAGTACATGGGATTATTGTGCAGTTGCCGCTACCATTTTCGATCGACAAAGAGATTATTTTAAATGCGATCACGCCCACAAAAGATGTCGATGGGCTTTCTGCGACAAATGTTGCGCAATGGTCTGATGTCTCGACTGTGGGCAAAACTGAAGTTATTTGGCCTGCGACAACACGAGGTATTCTTGAACTTTTATATTTCTATGGTATTTCACTGAAGAATAAAAAAGTGGCAATTATCGGACGGTCGGCACTTGTTGGAAAACCGACAGCTGCAATGTGTGTAGCGGAAGGTGGACAGGTCACCGTATGTCATCGCCAGACCACGGATCTCGCACATGAGACATCACGAGCGAATGTGGTTATTGCAGCAGCGGGTGCGCCGCGCCTTATCGGCGCGGCGCACGTCCGTCCCGGTCAAGTGATCATCGATGTTGGACTCAGTAAAGATCCGGCAACAGGAAAGCTTGCAGGGGATGTTGATTTTGATGCTGTTTCTACAGTAATTGGCGACGCCGGTGCCATTACCCCAGTCCCCGGCGGTGTTGGTCAAATGACCGTCCTCGCTCTCTTTGAAAATCTAATCGATGTAATCGATGCAGCCCCAGCACGTCTGTAGTATAATGGTCGCATTACTAGGCGATTATTGTTATTAAATTAAATAATAAACTTATGAATTTACCTGAAAATATACAGATAAAGTTGTGGAAAGTTGTTCTATTATGTGGATCAGTTCTCGCACTTTTTCTTCTTCTTCTTTCGATCAACGAAATACGCGCATTTATGCAGCCATTTCCAAGCCAAGCAGCGACAAACACGATCACCGTATCAGGTTCTGGTGACGCGCTTTCAAAACC
>JBAXYC010000007.1:0-17519 GCA_037127615.1 bacterium
AAGCAAAAGTTCTCATACAGCAAGTTCATCGGCGCTCTTAAAAAGAAAAATATCGCCCTCGACCGAAAGTCTCTCGCTATCCTCGCGGAAATGCACCCAAAGACATTCGAAGCAGTTGTAAAGAAGTCTGCGTAATCCCCTCTTTTTGGGATCTCAAGAAAAAGCCTCCTCTGGAGGTTTTTTTCTTACATGATACAATTTCTACATGACAAAAATAAAATCATATCCAGACGCAGCGGCACTCATTATCCGATTGATGATTGGGATGAGCTATTTACCACTTCTCATTTATTCATGGCCATCAGCACATTACCAACCTATTTGGGTAAGTGCTCTGCTCATTATGTATTTCCTTTGCTCACTACTTTTAGTGTTTGGCCTTTTTACTCGAACTGTCGCCGTTATATTCTTTTCACTTACGCTAATTTTACCAATTATCTCATTGGCCAGCGGACGTCAATCTGTACCACGGATATCACTGCTTGCAATACTGCTCGATGCAAAATTATGGATGTTTGTTTCCGTTTGGCTACTCGGCGCAGGAAAGTACTCGCTTGATAATAAATTCTTCAATAAAACAACTTTATAGATCGTATTCTTTTTCTTTTTCAGGATAGAGCGCATCAAGTCCGAGCTGGTCTCGGATTTTTTGCGCCAAAAAGAGAGACGACTTTGGCTCACCCATTACGACGAAAATTTTCTTGAGGGTGTCTTTCGCAGTATTTACAAACTCAACAAGGTGGTCAGAATCTTTATGCGACGAATACCCATAAATCGTCTCGATCTTTGCCTCTACGTTGAGCGGCACACCTGCAATATTCACTTCCTTTGCACCATCTGCAAGTCTTCGGCCAAATGTCCCCGCCGACTGATATCCGACAAACAGCACCGTGCAGTTTGGATCCGCAAGATACAATGTCTCATGATGTAAAATACGACCACCAGATGACATACCTGATCCCGCAACAATAATCTTTGGACCTTTCACATAATCGATACTGCGCGATGAATTTGCATCAAGAGTAAACTGTAATTTTGGAAAATTGAAAAGATCATCCCCTGCTCGCATCTCACTCTGTACTTTTTCATTAAAAAGATTCGTACTCTGCTTGTAAATATCCGTCACCTTGATCGCAAGTGGTGAGTCAACAAAAACAGGGACCGATGGCACGAGATTGTGTTCAACCATTTCATTGAGCTCATAGAGGATCACCTGCGTACGCTCTACAGAAAATGTCGGGATGAGGAGTGTGCCTCCGCGCTTGATCGTGTCATTTACAATGTCACGGAACTTTTGATCACGCTCATCCTTTGGCTCATGATTGCGGTCACCATAGACACTTTCCATGACGAGGTATTCCGCGCCGGTGATGGCCTCAGTATCGCGGAGAAGCGGCGTCGGTGAATTACCAAGATCGCCTGTAAACACAATATTTTTCTCCTCACCAGAGACTGGATTTTTATATGTAAATTGAATCATTGCCGAACCAAGGATGTGCCCTGCATCACGGAGATACACTGAAACCTTGTCGGAGCTTGCGCCGTCACCTCCTCTGATCTCAGTTGCCTCGTGATATGGGATCGTCTTCCACAGTGGAAAAACAGCAGCTACATCCTCGGGTCCATAGAGCGGCTCGAGGCCTTCGTGTGCTGCCTCTTTTGTAAGAAGTCCGAGTGCATCATCGAGAATGAATTTTGCGATTTCTTTTGTTTCAAGTGTCGAATAAATAATACCCTTAAAACCATCTTTCACGAGCTTCGGGATACGCCCGACATGGTCGAGATGTGCGTGTGTAACAAAAAGACAATCCATTGACGCAGGATCGAACGCAAATGGTTTTCTATTTTCATCCTCGGCAATTTTTTCTCCTTGCGTCAGTCCACAGTCCACAAGAATGCGAAGTGGCTGTGTAAGCACCGCATCTCCACCAACCTCTAGCAGAAAATTTGCGCCGGTCACCGAGCCGATACCTGTAAAGAAAGTTACATTAAATGGAGATTTGGAATTTTTATTTTTCATTACAAAAGTATATCAAATAAAAGAGAAATCGCCGCATCCGGAAGGTGGATGCGGCGATAATCGAGGGTGACACGGCTGTTAGTTTTTCACCACGATCGCCAACAGTGCAGTAGAAGGTTTTGAAACTGGCTTTGTCGAGGCAATTGCTGTTGACGTCGCCACTGACTTCGCTTTCGCGAACTCAATCTTCTGCAGTTGATGACTGACTTTGGCCCAATAGGCTGTTGTATTTTTGTTCTTCCATCCGTTTGGGCCTCCGTTCCATATCCGCGCCATATCTTGTAGGGTTGGCTCCTTTCGAAGCTGTTGTTGTGTCGCATACAGTTCAAGGTATTTTTGACACACCCACATGGATTTGGCACGGTCACCCAACAAGTCTTTTGCTTGTATGTGGGTGCCGTAGCGTCGATTGACATCATCGACGCAAGGCTGACGAACCTGAAGTGGTCCGTACGCCTTTTCTTTCTTGTTGCGATCTCCGAACGCGCGGTCATTGCCAGTCGACTCGACTTGTATGAGAGCCTGGATAAACTCAGTCGTGTTTGGACTGCCGGCAAATGCCGTACCGCGGCATAGTAGTAGCATCGTGATCACAACTACTGTCATGGTTATTATTTTCATTGGTTGCCTTTCTGTCGGTTTTGAGGGACCGAAGCAACGTTACTAACCGCTGGTATTATACCATATATAATGTATATGTCAATACCACTCTACCCTGATGTATTTCCACTCCTTCCAACAAAAAAACCCGCTTTAGCGGGCGTCTTTGATAGGTTATCTGAGTATCAACCTAGATTGCTCTAGGTGGGTTCTCTGTGGTGTCAGACCAAGGTCCGAACCAACGAGCCGGAGCTCATCGAGATCCCAAAAAATATGTTATAGGATTAATACTCCGATAACCTGTTTCAATTATAAACCTGCGCAAATCGAAAGCAATAGCAAAAAATAGTGCGAAACTAATCCAGCAATCCGTGAAGATTGACATCGTACAAAATCTTTTCCTGAATAAGTGTATAGTCAATGATCTCCCCTTTTTTAAACCAATGTGAGATCTCGTTATCTGCCTCTTTTGGTGATCCTGATGCGTGCACGAGATTGCGCACCGCTCGCTCATCGACTTCAGTCATTTGATATGAGTCCATTAGAAAATCGCCGCGGATAGTACCGATCGGTGAAGTGAGCGGCTCTGTACCGCCAGTGATTTTCCGGACAATCGCCACTGCATGCGCGCCCTGCCAGACCATTGCTATCACCGGGCCACTTGTCAGATATGTCGCAAGACGGCCAAGCAGAACATGGGTGATCTCGAGAGGGTTTTCGCTCGGCGGTATCAGCCCCTTATCCTTAAAACCCTTGATTGTTTTCTCCCCAGTGATGCGTCGCCACTCTGGATCGAGCGTGTAATGCGCCTCGACAAGCTCACGTGTCGGCACAAGCATTTTTATCGCAACAAGCTTGAGGCCAGCGCGTTCATATCGCTTCATGATTTCTCCGACTAGATTTCGTTGAATGCCATCAGGCTTGATGATAACGAGGGTACGTTCATGCTTTGGATGCAGGTGTGTTTGTTGTGTCATGAACACATTATAACAGATACAGAATTACAATGCTGTTAAAATCTCTGCGCCGCTTTTTGTGATAACAACAGTATGCTCAAAATGTGCACTCATTGAACCATCAGCGGTGCGAATCGTATAGCCATCAGCATCGAGTGTGACATCTTTTGTACCGAGATTAAACATGGGCTCGATAGCGATGACAAGTCCGGGTGTGAGTATCTCACCTTTTTGATTGCCCTTCACGTAGTTTGGAACAAATGGATCCTCGTGAACTTTATAGCCAACACCGTGTCCTGAGAGCTCTTCGACGATACCGTAGCCATGCCCTGCTTCCGGTCCTGTGCCACCTCGTGAAGCTCGCCCAACACGCTCGATGGCGGTGCTTACGTCTGTCACACGCTTTCCTGCCTGAGCAGCGTCTATACCCGCCATGAGGGCTCGTTCGGTGGTCCTGAGGAGTTCTGCTGCCTCTCGCGAAACCTCACCTACAGGGACGGTTATAGCCATATCAGTAATAAGACCCTTGTGAGTAAGACCGAGATCGAGGCTGACAATATCACCCTCATTTAAGGTGCGGTTGTTTTCATTTGGAATGCCGTGGACAACTTCGTCGTTTACTGAGACACAAAGCGTTGCTGGATAAGCACGCTTCGCCCCGCGTGGTTTGTAGCCCAAAAAAGGTGACGTATCCCCACCATCGGCAATCATCTTTGCGGCCGCATCATCAAGCTCTTTTGTCGTGATGCCCGGCTTTACCATTGCTGCCAATGCCGCGAGTATATGCGCATGTCGCTTTCCACCCTCTCGGAGGATGGCAATATCTTCTTTTGTCTTTAGCGTGATCATACGAGCACAATACTATTTTCCAATCTTTTTCACAAGTTCCTTGTGCACCTCCTGCACCGTCTGCTCGCCATCGATTTCGATGAAATGATAGCGCGGGCTTGTGCGATAGTATTCGATTGCACCACGGACCTCTGCTTCAAACCAAGATAGTCGTTCGCGAATAAGAGCTTCGTTGTCGTCCTCGCGGCCACGGACCATGAGGTGTCGCACTGACCAGTCCTCACTCACCTTGAGACATATGACATGTGGCTTTTCTGTTTTATAAAAATCAAAAATCGAGTCAAGCACGCCTGCTTCGTGGAGCTTGCGCGGTGTCCCGTCGAAAATAAGATGCTCGTTGCGTGTGTACTGATTTACTAAAACGTTCGTCCACATATAAACGGCGAGAAACTCTGGCTGGAGGCCGCCCTGGTCATTGACCTCCTTTGCGAGAATCTGTGTCTCACTCTCACCTTTTACAAAATGTCGAAACTCGCTACCGCTCTGAATATAAAGGGTCTTTTTCGTTGGATCAAGCTCCCGCAAATAATCCGTCAGGAGCTTTGCTTGTGTTCCCTTTCCACTACCCGATCGTCCGATAAAAATAAATGCTTGTGGTTTCATGCGCAAAGTATAGCAAAATCAACGCTGGATAGAAAATGGACAAAATGGGAGTACAAATAAAAAAGCCCCGACCGAAATCGGGGCTTTGCGTTGACTGACGGCTATCGAATAATCGGTCGTGACGGGCCCGTCGTCATGATTTGATTCGTGTTAGCCCAAAGCCACACATAGAGCTGCGGTGGCTTGTGATTTGGAAGAACCATCGGTGTTCCGTAAATCACCCGGTTAGTTACCGTCGCGCCGGGAAAACTAACTGCTTTGTCAAAAAAAAACTTGATCCAGTTTGTTGATATTGCAATGCCGGTAGTTACCTGATTGGTTCCGGTGTATGTGACGTGGTTAGTGTAGACAATCTGACAGATCAACGGATTTATTGGGTTGTTATTCATCCAAGAAACGATGGTGTGACAGTCCCAATTTACCAGGTTGGTGCTCGTAAGTATGGAATAATTGCAAACACCAACATACGGATACCGCCAATCGTTGGTATCGAAGTAATCATCCGCAATGCCGTTCGTAAGGCACCACAACGCAACGTTTGAAGGCAACACATCCGACTCAACCCTATCAGCCGATACAACAACCCCATTGATTTCCAATGGAAATGGAATCATACCTAGGGCAGAAGCGTCGGGAATGGATTGCCCACTAGCTAAGGTCAAGCCACCCGAAGCCTTCATGGTTGTTTTTGAGCTTGCCACCACAACGTTCGCCAGACCCCCCTGGCCGCCTGCTGGGGGCTGGTTGCCGGTATTACCGCACAGACGAGCTGCCTTGCATATCAGCCACACAGCCCAGAGCACAATTCCCGCCAAAACAAGAAAGAGTAGAAGCGCCCCCCAAAGACAAGCTATGGAATTTGGCTTCACACCTCCTGATGTATTACCGCTTGTAATCACGTTGGTTGTGGTAGTGGTGCTTTGAAGGCTACTTTGCACGTTTGAAGTGCTTGCCGCCTGTGCTTCGTGAGTAACAGACATAATGAGACAGAGACAGACCGTAACGATCCAGAAGAACGTCTTCATGAATTAACCTTTTGTTGAGGGTTGGGGTTGATGTTTAAGGTAGAAGCGGAAAAGTGCGACGTAAAATATCGCAACAATCGCAACTATGACAATCAGATTTGACACTGATTTGTCCATGTATGAGTTTTTAAAGTTGTAACCCAAAATGGCGTCACACAGAAAGGTGCCCATCACAATAGCAACCTTCCAAACCATTTGCTGCTTCGTTGAAAAAGCAACCGCCAATGTCCAAATGGACAGCGCAATCACACCACAGTTAATGATCCCGAAGGAGTGTTGCCCGAGAAACGACAGCCCAAGAAATACCAGTCCGAAGACGATGGCACCTAATGAACAGCGTAACTGATGTAATTTTAATAGTGCTAATCCTTCTGACTCTTTCGAGGCAGTTGTGTTTGTTGTTTCGTTTTTCATAGTAAACCTGCACTTTCGCTATCAGCCACGAGGGCTGTTTGGCTCACCCGAGCCGTTTTTTTGTTATTTAACGACAAAAGTCCCATGACGATCGTTAGATTGTCAAAGGACTCTAGTTAGGAAAAGCTTAACACTGATAATCTGTAAAGTCAATACATGCCCATGTGAGAGCTTGACAAAAAACTAATAAAGGTATGAAATAAGAATGTCTCAGCTGGTCTTTAAACAAAAAATATATGAAACCAATACTATTCATCCTGGCATGGCTCAGTGGCGGTCTTGTGTGCTACTTTGCACTGCTAGTTTTCAACGCCTGGGTTGACCTGATTGCACTTCAGGAAAATGTTTCGGCCACGATACCGGTATCACACCTGATGGTTACCCTTGGTAAAATGCAGTATCACACTGCAAACTTCGCGACAGCACACCCGCACATTGTGGGTCTCTTATGGATTACCTTCGTGTTAGTCTCCGCCGCGGTCGTTTTATTTACTTGGCGGAAGACACTAGGCAGGAAATCCGTCTAATCAATATCACAACCAAAACCCCGCTCAGCAAGCTGAGCGGGGTTTTTTACTTACTCAAATCAATATTTTATCTTAGTACTCTCGCATGCTTACCTGCGCATCAACCTTTTTCAATAGGTCGAGGACTACGGACACGACGATGAGGAGCGCTGTACCACCGATAGCGAGTGTGGTGCCAGTGTTTGTTGCAGTCTGGATGATAAACGGCAACACAGCAACAACGGCGAGAAAGAGTGCTCCGACAAGTGTGATACGTGTCACAACTTTACCGAGATAATCTGACGTTGACTCACCTGGACGTATACCTGAGATAAACGCACCTCCCTTTTGGAGATTCTCTGCGATCGCGACTGGATCGAAGGTAACTGCTGTGTAGAAATACGTGAATACAAACACAAGGAGGAAGTAGAGAATATTGTGTGTCCATGTGGTTGTCGCTAGGTACGCAGCAACAGTCGTAGCGATGCTGACGATAGTCGCTCCATGCGCATGCGCGGCAACGTAACCAGCAATAACTTGTGGAAAGACGAGGATAGAAAGTGCGAAGATAATAGGAATAACGCCGGCCTGATTTAGACGCAATGGAAGGTATGTTGAGCTGCCACCGTATGTCTTCATGCCACGAACTTGCTTTGCATAGGTGACGGGCACTGGGCGTTCTGCTTCGCTAAAGAAGACCACGCCGAGCACTGCGAGAAACGCGAGAGCGAGGAGGAAAACATCTGTTGGGATCTGTGACTGCTCGAACTGAGCAAAAAACTGAGGAATCTTTGCTGGAAGTGCGGCCACGATACCAGCAAAAATGATAAGAGAAACTCCGTTTCCAATACCAAACTCTGAGATAAGCTCACCGATCCACATAAGGAGGAGCGAACCGCCTGTAATAACAACAACGTTTGTGAAAAGGGTCATACCTGAAAGGTTGCCGAGAACTGCCTGGCCTTGGAGGAGCTTGAGGAAGCCGACAGCAGAGATGAGAGCGAGTGGCACCGCGAGAAGTCGTGAGTACTGGGCAAGCTTCATGCGTCCACGCTCACCTTCTTCATGAAAAGTAGCCTTGAGGTTTGGAGACATCATCGTCAAAAGCTGCATGATAATAGATGCAGTAATGTATGGACTGACTCCGAGCATAACAATAGAAAGGTGTGAAAGTCCTCCTCCAGAAAACACATCAAAAAGTCCGAAAACCTGGTTTCCGGAAAGGAAATGCTGGAGAGCGACGGCGTCGATACCAGGGATTGGAATAGACGCGAGGAGACGGAACACAAACAAGGCACCGACAGTAAAACCGATTCTCTTTCGGATAATAGGATCTCGGAAAACGATTTTCGCTTTTTCTATAAATTTATTCATGGATTTATTTTATCATACCTGCCTGCTGTGAGACACGAGTAATAAAGAACAAAAAACTAGGCAGCCACTGTACCACCTGCCTTCTCAATAGCAGCCTTTGCACCTGCAGAAACGAGACATCCTGAGATAGAGAGCTTTTTGTCGATCTCACCACTTGCGAGGATCTTGATGCTTGGAATCTTTCCCTTGAACATTTCGACAATACCCTGCTCAACAAGTGTTTTTGGAGTAACTGCCTGACCTGCCTTAAAGGCGTCATTGATAGCGCTGAGAGAGATATCCCATGGCTTTACTGCAAATGACTTGAATGGGCTCACACCACGTCCACGAAGCTTTGGAATACGCTTGATGAAGTCTCGCATTTCTGGGCGGTTCTTGTGTCCTGCGCGAGCATTCTGACCCTTTGTGCCACGACCTGATGTCTTGCCACGCTTTCCTCCGCGACCAACAGTGATGCGCTTTTTATTCTTTGTCTTTGGTTTTAGTTCGTGTAATTGCATGGTAGTAAATATTATTTAACTTTTGGTGCTGATGTGATCTTTGTAGCGATCATAAAGCGAGCCGGCTTTGCCGAAGTGCTAAGCATTGAGAGGGCCTTGATAGCGACGCGAGCGACATTGAGCTTGTTCTTGCTGCCTGACATAAGCTTTGCACAGATATCCTTGATACCGGCGAGTTCGATGACATTGCGCACGGCGCTACCTGCGACCACTCCGCGACCCTTTGCAGGGATCATTGTCACGACTGAGCTTGAGTACTTTGCAGTAACAGCATGTGCGATTGACATGTTTGGAAGAAGAGGCACCTTGATCATGTGCTTCTTTGCATCACGTGTAGCCTTGTCGATAGCAAGTGATGTATCCCCTGCCTTTCCCAATCCCACTCCTACGCGACCCTTCTTGTCTCCAGAAACAACTGCGACAGAGAAACTAAAGCGGCGTCCTCCAGAAGCCACGCGAGTAACGCGGCGAATATTGATGATCTTTGTATCAAACTCTGGCTTGACGCGAGGTCGTCCATCTCGTCCTCCTGGGCGACGTCCGCCACCTGGTCCACGGCGATCTCCTTCTCGTGTGTCACGTCGAACTGGAGCTGAAGCACCGATAACTGACGTAGCAGAAATACCTGAACCTGTTGAAGTGGTTGGGGCTGCTGCTGGAGCTGTGACGATTTTGTTTTCAGTAGTTGGTTCCATATATTTTATTAAAAAATGAGTCCTCCTTCGCGTGCTGCGTCTGCCACTGCTTTTATCTTGCCAGTGTAGAGGTATCCACCACGATCAAAGACGACCTTTGTGATCTTTGCTGTCTTTGCCTTTTTTGCAAGGTCAACACCCACTGTCTTTGCGTCAGCGCCAGAAGCCTGCGCAAATGTGTGCCCTGCGACATCGTCAATAAGCTGAGCGTAGATGAATTTGTTTGAACGGAAAACAGAAAGTCGAGGCTTTTCGACCGTACCAGAAACCGTCGCACGGATTCGCTTGTGGCGGCGAGCGATCTTCATCTGTTTGATTTTGCTTGTATTCATTGACATATATTTTTATAAATTGTTTACACCGACTTCTTACCCTGCTTGCGGCGGATGACTTCGCTGTCGTATCGGATACCCTTACCCTTGTATGGCTCAGGGGTCTTGAGTGAGCGAACCTTTGCAACAAACTGACCAACCTGTTCGATGTTGATACCAGAAACAGTGATGACGTTTTTCTCAGCAGTCACTTTGAGACCATCTGGAATCATAACCTGTACTGGGTGTGAAAAACCGAGGGCCATGTTGAGCTCCTTGCCTTTGACGTCTGACTTGAATCCGATACCTTCAACAATGAGTTTCTTCTCAAAGACTTTATTGACGCCGTTGATCATATTCAAAATATGAGCTGAGTATGTTCCCCAAAGTGCCTGGAGCTCGAGTGACTTACGAACTGGGTTCAATGTGACAATACCGTTTTCAAGAACGATAGCAATCTCCGGCTTGAACGCGCGCTTGATCTCTCCGAGAGGACCTTTTACTGTGACCAAACCATTGGCAATAGTAAATGTGGTGTTGGCTGGGACGGTGATGAGTTGTTTTCCGATACGTGACATATATTTTTTATTACCAGATTTTAAATAGAACCTCTCCACCGACCTTTAGCTTCTTTGCTTCGACATCGAGCAAAATACCCTTTGGTGTTGAAAGTACAACGTTTCCGAAACCGTTTTTGTAAGGGCGAATATCCTTTGCCTTTTGGTAGATGCGGCGGGATGGCTTTGAAACACGGTCAACTCCCTGCACGACTGCATCACCGATGTTGTTGTTTGAAGCGTTGACATAAGCAAGCTCGATCTCAAGAGTCTTTACGACTGTCTTTCCCTTCTTTTCAACTGCCTTTACATAGCCAGCCTTTGAGAGAGCGTGAGCGACTGACTCCTTGAATGCTGAATATGGCATAGAAATAGAAAGTTTCTTTGCTTTGCTAGCATTGTTGATGCGGGTGATGAAGTCTGCGATAGGGTCTGTGATCATGTGTTTATTTAAATAGAAATAGAAGCAATATTACCAAGATGATTTCTTGATGCCGGGAATAACGCCTTCATTTGCGAATTCACGGAAACAGATACGACAGAGATCGAAATCTCGCATGTAGCCATTTTTTCGACCGCAACGGAAACAACGGCGAACAACCCGAGATTTGAACTTCGGGGTACGTGCTGCTCGTGCTTTGACTGATGTTTTTGCCATATGTTAGTTTTTTGAAACAAAAATAGTGTTGGTTAGCTTCCTGCCGAGGATTTCTCCTGTCGAGGCTTGCTTCCAACTACGTAAATAAGTCTTTTTACTGCTTTTGATGAACGTGTACTATCCTAACAAAGAGGCTTGCGGAAGTCAATATCTATGATAAAGTAGACACACAAATGAAGCAGGGCATCGTAAAAAGAACACAAAACTTCTCTCAGAGAAGGGCTCTTGGATAGAATCGCCGAAAAAGGCGATTTTTTCATTTATACCTATGAAAATCAACAAACAACAACTCATCGATACCCTCAAAACCACTATTACGCATGTGCAGGGCAAAATTGATATGGAACTTGAGAAAGTAAAAGAGATGAGCAATAAGCCGCTCAAGGAGATTAAGGCGATGCGCCCCGAGGACCAGCTCGTCTACGGAAATCTACAGGCGTATTCGATCAACCGTCTCGCGGAGCTTCATCATCTCCACTCTTCCCCATTTTTTATAAAGCTCGTTTTAAAAATGTCGAAAACTGGCGAAGAAAAAACTCTTTATTTCGCAAAACATCATTTTACTGATGAACAGATCTACTCGTGGGTGGCTCCTATTGCGGCTGTACGTTTTGAAAAGCCAGGACCTGTAGAGTACCGTCTCCCCGATGGTACTACCGAGCACGCAACCCTCAACAACAAAGAGCAGTATCTGATCGTCGATGGAAAAATAGTATTTTTTGCGACAGAGTCTACTGAAAATCCCCGAGAGCTCATTTATCAGGAACATTTTTCTTCAAAGAAGGACGGCTTTATCTTGCCAGAAATCGTCGCGGTCATGGAAAAGGCCCAGGACAAAGTCATCCGCGCGCATCACAGTGGCCCATTTGTCATATCTGGCCCAGCTGGCTCTGGTAAGACCACCCTTGCCCTCCACCGCGTCGCCTACCTCGTCCAGGCCCCTGACACAGCAAGCTTATACCCCGGCGAGTCGATCATTGTATTCGTCCAAGATAACGGAACTAAAGACTACTTCTCTCACCTCCTCCCTGAGCTTGGCATAAACAATGTGCACATTACGACATTCTTTGAATGGGCGACGACGATCCTCGGCGTACCGAACGCACGCCACGTTGACCGCCGAGGAGTTGATAAGAATGACAAAAACACAAAAGAGTTTGAACGACTTCAGCAGCTTAAACTGAAAAACGTTCCGACGTGGGCCGAAACTAAAAAACTTCTGAAAACCTACAGTGAAACCGGTCTTGATCGTATCGACCTCACGCTTGCTCTCGCGTCTTACTTCAACCAGCATAAGAAATTCGAAATCAAAACAAAATACACGACCGTCGACAAAAAAGGTGAGCTCGTGCAGAAAACCAGAAAAAAACTTCTCGAATATTCGCTGCTTGTTATTGACGAGTTTCAAAACTACATGCCCGAACAACTCTCACTATTGCACCAGTGCATTGATGAGAAAACTAGATCGATTATTTATGTTGGTGACATGGCCCAGCAAGTACTCTCAGGAACTCTCCGCTCGTGGGATTCTGTCGGCGCACGCCTGGACCCCGAACGCGAAGTCCGCCTCCATAAAGTGTACCGAAACACCCGGGAAATCCTCGAATACATCGAAAAACTTGGTTATCCTGTCGAAATACCCGAGGGGATCAAGTCTGGACCGGCAGTTACGGAAATAACCCTCGCCACAGAAGACGCCGTGCGATATATACAGGACCGGATCATCTCGACAAAAGGTACTGTCGGTATCATCGGCAAGAACACTGAGGACATCGCGCCCTTCAAAGAAATCTTTGCCACTGACAAACAGGTTCACGTCACCACAATGGCCCACTCGCAAGGTGTCGAGTTTGATATCGTTTGTCTCGTAGGAATTACAAAGGAAATGTCTTCGACGGAGCATCTATCCACCTTCCCCGCAGATTTTATTGATGAAAAAAAGAAAATTCAGAAAGACTTGCTCTATGTCGCCCTCACCCGAGCGATTAGCGAGCTACATATCATTGGGACATCTAAACTTAGTGACATTGTTAGCAAATAAAAACCCGCATTAAGCGGGCTTTTTATTTGTTTCTATTTCTTCTTCTTATCGTCCTCCTTCTTAAATGGGAAGCCGAGATGTTCGAGGAAAGCTGTAGTCATGACTCGGTCGCTCGATGAAGTGACGACAGTGATCGCCATTCCGAAGACGTCCTTTAGGTCCTCGTCTGCTGTCTCAGGGAAAATAGTATGTTCCTTGATACCAAGTGTGTAGTTGCCCATTTCGTCACCCTTTCGGCCGATACCGCGGAAGTCCTTTGTGCGAGGGAGAGCAATGTGAACGAGACGATCAAGGAAGTCTGTCATTCGCTTGCCACGGAGAGTGATCTGGTAGCCGACAGGGTCGCCAGTACGTACCTTGAACGAAGCGATAGATTTCTTGCTGCCACGGAGAGCTGGCTTCTGACCAGTGATCTTTGAGAGGCGGTCGTTGATGAGCTCGAGCTTCTTCTTGTCCTTTGTCGAACCGATACCGCTTGAGACGATAACCTTCACAAGGCGAGGTGCCTGCATAGGATTCTTCAACGCAAACTTCTCTTTCATTACTGAGAATGAAGCTTTGTCGAGGTCGCGGATTGTTGTGTGGGTGTGTTTCATATATTTAAATTAAATTCGCGGCGGCTATTTGACGAGAGCGACGTTTGATACGTGGAGCGGCATTTCCATCTCGATGACCTGGCCTTTCTGGCCGTCCTTGCGAGCCTTCTGGTGACGCTTTACTTTGTTGATACCTGCAACAACGACTTTATTTTCGCGCGGTAAAGACTTCACGACTTTGCCAGTCTTGCCTTTGTCTTTTCCTACGAGGATCTTTACATTATCGTCTTTTTTGATGGTCATAAAATTATTTGAAATGAATACTAACTATACAATCTCTGGTGCTCGAGACGCGATTGTCTGGAAACCAGCTTCAGAAATCTCGCGAGGGATTGGGCCGAAGATACGTCCTGCAATAGGCTCCTTTGTCCCCTTTGTGAGGATAACAACTGAGTTCTCGTCGAAGCGGATGTATGAACCGTCCTTGCGGCGGAAGGGCTTGCGCTGGCGTACGACAACTGCCTGGAGAATATCTTTCTTCTTGATAGCCTTGCGAGGTTCTGCTTTCTGGACTGAGAGGATAACAAGCTCACCGATCTCAGCATAGCGCTTCTTTGAGCTGCCGAGCACCTTGAAAATACGGCCAACTTTCGCGCCGCAATTATCTGTTATTCGTACTATTGATCGAGCTTGTATCATTTTATTATATTAAATTATTTTGCTGCAGCAGTAGCTGTCATTTCCAAAATCTGGAAGACCTTGCGGCGTGACATTGGGCGGCATGACACGATAGTCACCTTGTCCCCTACTTTCTTTGTGTTGCCTGGGTTATGAGCGTGGTAGCGCTTGCGGAGATTCACGAACTTGTGATACTTCGTATCCTTGATGTATCGCTCAACGAGAACAACGACAGTGTCCTTCATTTTGTCAGACACAACAACACCGTTCAACGTCTTTCGTGTTGATACTGGAGCTGCTTTAGTTGTTGATGGTGTTGATTTCATAGTGAGTTTCGTGTGTGAGCTTTATATCATGTATTACGCGAGAATGCCAGCGCGGCTAACAATCTTTGTCTTTACTGAAATCTTCGTGCCCGCCTTTCGGAGAGCTTCGTGAGCGACTTTGTCGTCCACACCGTCGATTTCAAAAAGGATGCGACCTGGCTTTACCTCGACGACGAATCCAACTGGATCTCCCTTACCTTTTCCGAGCTTTACTTCGGGAGGCTTCTGAGTAAATGGTCGATCTGGGAAAACACGAACCCATACCTTTCCAGACTTTGTCGCGTAGCGAGCAGTCACCTTTCGAGCAGCTTCGAGCTCATTTGACGTAAGGCGGCCGAACTTCAAGACCTTGAGGCCAAATGATCCGAACGCAAGAGTAGTACCACGGGTTTCAACCATGTTCTCAATCTTCTTCGCATTCTTGCGACCTGTGTGCCACTTTCGGAATTTTACTTTTTTAGGGAATAACATGTTAGTAATTTATATTTAAATTTATGAGCGGACCTGAGCGGCTGCATTATCGCTAGCTGCGCCGTGGTTCAACGGGTTCTTTGCATCTTTATCAAAGATGTCTCCCTTGTAGATCCAGACCTTGATACCGATATCTCCGTAGGTCATGTGAGCCTTCTCACGAGCAAAGTCGATATCAGCGCGGAGTGTCTGCAATGGAATACGACCCTTCTTGAGGTCTTCCTGGCGTGCCATTTCAGCACCTCCGAGACGACCTGAAAGCTTGATCTTTGCACCGAGAACTTCACGGTTTGCCATGATCTTTTCGATTGTCTGCTTGATGACGCGGCGGAATGGAAGGCGCTTCTCGAGACCTTCGGCGATCATAAGACCAACAATGGCTGAGTTTGCCTCTGGGTTGCGCACTTCTTCGATATCGATCTTGAGCTCCTGTCCTGCGAGGTCAACACCACGCTTCTTCAAGCTCTTCAAGATCTTTTCGCGAAGCTTTACAACACCGTCTCCTGCGCGGCCAATGATCATACCCGGGCGAGATGTCTTTACGACGACACGGAGGTTCTTTTGGTTGCGGTCAATCTGCACATCAGACACATAAAAAGGTCGGAGCTCCTTGATCAAAAACTCGCGGATGACGATGTCAGCCTTTAGATAGTTGCGATACTGCTGATTCACACCAAACCAACGGCTTTTCCAGTCGCGAATGATTCCAAGTCTATGTGAATATGGGTGTACTGAGTGTGACATATAATTATTTTAAGGGAGCGACCCGTTTAGCGACACTTACGTCGCGTACTCGCGACGCTGTTGTCTTTCCATTAAGCTGTCCTGCTGCACGCTTTGCGGCGCGAGCCTTTGAACCCTTGAGAGGTTTTTCAGCGATAGGGGCAAGAGTAAGGAGGATATGGCTTGTGCGCTTGTTGATACGATACGCAGTACCACGAGCACGTGGCATCGATCGCTTCATGATGGCGCCACCGTCGACACGGATTTCTTTGATAAAAAGACCGTCAGCATCGATAGAGAAACCATTCTTTGCATTTGCGAGAGCAGACGAGAGAAGGCCTTCGAGAGGATCAGTCGCCTTCTTTGAGAGGAACTTGAGTGTATTGAGTGCCTCAATAGCCGCCATACCTCGGATAAGGTTTGCGACGCCGCGGACTTTGCGGGGAGACTGTCTGAAATTGTTGAGGCTAGCTGATATCATATATGTAAATTAGTGTATTGATGTTATTTCTTTGCAGGAGCTGCAGCAGCTTCCTTTGCGCCCTTAGCGGCATTGATCTCTGCTTCCTTCTGCTTTGTCTCGAGCTCCTTCTGCATCTTTCCTCCGTGGCGTGTGAACTTGCGTGTAGGCGAAAATTCACCGAGGCGGTGTCCAACCATATCCTCGGTGACCAATACTTCTACATGCACTCGTCCATTGTAAACGCCAAAGACAAATCCCACCATTTCCGGAGCAATCTGTGAGCGGCGGTACCATGTCTTAATAACCCCTGTTTCGAGAGGCTTCTTGCCGGCAATCTTTTTGAGAAGGCGGTCTTCAACGAATGGTCCTTTGTAAAGTGATCGTGACATTTTTTAGATAATAAAGAAATAAGCTCTCAATAGCGAGCTCGGCTACCTATACTAGCAGACCTTAGTTTAAAGTCAACTTTTGCATACTCTTTTTAACAAAAACAACAGAATTTTAGTTATCCACAATTACTTGATTTCTATATGAAAAATTGCTATGTTTTAAGTAAGGACTGGAGGTATCTTCCAGTCGGCAAAGCCCCGAGCAATCGGGGTTTTTGCTGTTTTATGGCCATTCCTTGAGACCGTATTCACTATAATCACCTTTATAGATATAGGGTCGTAGTAGCTCAAAAAGCTTATTATCAACATCCTTCGGATCTTTAGCGTGCCGTGCAAAAGGATATGTACAATAATCAGCCATCTGGATGCCGTTTACATTGTCTTCTTTGGTAAAAAACAAAACCTCATCATCGATATTTTTGAACGAATCCTTATTATGATAGAAAGTTCCATTCTTTTTTGCATTAGTAAGAACACCTTGAATCCTTCTGCTCTCCCTGCGTCCTCGAGTTTCAAAAATTATCTTCGCATCATCAGTCTTCAAAAAATGTCCGACTCTCTCCAAGACCCAATCAACATTCTTCATGTATAAATCACCTGGATCGTATTCTTGCCCCACAGTTGCCTTAAATTTCTCGGCCTTTTTTAGAAGCTTCATTTTATTGATTGACGATGAAATGATAATAACCGAGCTCCTCTCCAAGGTCCCAAGCATCTTTTCTTTAAAAATCTTATACAAATCTGGGTCAAGCAATGTCTTAAAAATACCGTCTTTTCTGCGAATTTCATTGGAATGAAGGTGAATATCGCGAGTACTCCAAAAT